>CAYGBF010000388.1:0-3232 GCA_964348035.1 uncultured Eubacteriales bacterium
AAGGGCCTTAAAAATCACGACTTCATCCACCCGGTTGAGAAATTCAGGCCTGAAGTGAGTTTCCATCACGGCTATGACCTCTTTCTCCATCTTGGCAAAATCCTGGATGAGGTCTTTCATAACCTGGCTTCCCAAATTTGAGGTCATGATGATGATCGTATTCTTAAAATCTACAGTCCGGCCTTTCCCGTCCGTGAGACGTCCATCATCCAGGATCTGAAGAAGGATGTTGAAGACATCGGGATGGGCTTTCTCTATCTCATCCAGGAGGATGATCGAATACGGTCTCCTTTTTATCACCTCGGTAAGCTGCCCTCCTTCTTCGTATCCTATGTATCCGGGTGGTGCCCCGATCAGACGCGAGACGGTGTGTTTCTCCATATACTCTGACATGTCGAGCCTGACCACCGCCTTCTCATCATCAAACAGGAATTCAGCCAGAGCCCTCCCCAGTTCAGTCTGGCCGACACCCGTTGGTCCGAGGAAGATGAAAGACCCCAGCGGACGAGAGGCATCCTGGATTCCGGCTCGAGCTCGTCTTATCGTGTCAGAGACGGCTCTTAGAGCATGATCCTGACCGATAACCCTTTGAGTCAAGTTGGCTTCCATCCTCACCAGTTTTTCGACTTCGCCTTCCAGCATCTTTGAGACTGGAATTCCTGTCCACTTGGAGACGACTTCGGCCACGTCCTCTTCGTCCACTTCCTCCTTAAGCATTTTTCCTGATTCCTGGACTTCCACCAATTTTTTAGATGAAGCGTCGATTCTCTTTTGGATTTCGATCAGCTTCCCGTACCGAATCTCAGCGACTTTTCCCAGATCTCCCTCCCTTTCGGCGGTCTGTTCCTCCACCTTGAGATCATCGGTCTGCTCCTTCAGCCTGTTTATGTTATCGATCAACTCTTTTTCCTTCTGCCAGTGGGCCTTCAATACACGGCTTTTTTCTCGAAGGCTTTCCAATTCCTGACCCAATTTCTCCAGCTTTTCCTTGGCTCCTTTATCCTTTTCTTTTTTCAGGGCCTGTTTCTCTATCTCGAGCTGAATAATCTTTCTTTCCAGCTCGTCGATTTCTTGGGGCATACTGTCGATTTCGATCCGGATGCGGGAGGCCGCTTCATCGATCAAATCGATGGCCTTGTCGGGCAGATATCGGTCGGCGATGTAGCGGTTGGACAATGTCGCAGCGGCGACCAAGGCCGAGTCTTTGATCTTGACCCCGTGGTGAACCTCATACTTTTCTTTTAATCCTCTAAGGATGGATATGGTCTCTTCGACTGAGGGCTCACCCACATAAACCTGCTGGAATCTTCTTTCGAGGGCAGCGTCTTTTTCGATGTGTTTCTTGTACTCATTTAAGGTCGTGGCTCCCACACAGCGCAACTCGCCCCTGGCCAAAGGAGGTTTGAGCATGTTCGAGGCATCCACCGCTCCCTCAGCTGCCCCTGCTCCGATGATGGTGTGGAGTTCATCGATAAACAGGACGATCTCGCCTCCAGCCTCTTTAATTTCATTCAGCACGGCTTTTAACCTATCCTCGAATTCTCCTCTGTATTTTGTCCCGGCGACCAAAGATCCGATGTCCAGAGCAACGATTTTTTTATTCTTCAGCGGTTGGGGAACATCCCTGTCGGCCACTCTCTGAGCCAGCCCTTCGACGATGGCCGTCTTGCCGACTCCAGCCTCACCGATCAGGACGGGATTATTCTTTGTCCTCCGTGAGAGGACCTGGATCACTCGTCTTATTTCATCTTCTCTCCCTATGACCGGATCAAGTTTTCCCTGCCGGGCCAGGGACGTGAGATCCCGGGCATAACGTTCCAGGACTTGATATTTGCCCTCAGGATGCGGGTCGGTTATTCTCTGGGCTCCCCTGATGTCTCTGAGGGCTTTGAGGACGGCATCTTCACTGACGCCGTTTTCCTTCAAGATCCGGGAGACCTCGGTGTTCCTTTTCAGCAGGGCCAGAAGAATGTGCTCTGTGGAGATGTATTCATCCTTGAGTTTTTCTGCTTCTTTCTGGGCCTGACTCATGATCTGTCGAAGGGGAGAAGACACATAAACCTCTCCTCCTCCCTCAACCCTTGGGATTTTTTCCAGGGATTCCTCGAGCCCTCGGCGAATCTCGTTCACGTTGGCCCCGATCTTTTCCAGGACGGAAAGAATCACGTTTTCTTCCTGATTCAAAGAGGCCCAGAGGATGTGTTCGGCCTTCAATTCTTGGTGGCCCATTTCTTCTGCCTTGGACTGAGCCTGCTGGAAGGTCTCCTGTGACATGAGTGTCAATTTATCCCATCTCATTTCCTATCCTTATCTAAAAAATTCTCCGGTTTGCCTCTGATCAGGATGAACGAGTTCAATCCGGGACTTGACTTTACCATGGAGACATCGGAATAATCAAGACTTCCAGCGGAATCGCTGGCTAAACCCACGTGCTTTTTATAAGAAGAATAGTGTGGCCATCAAATCAAGAAATTTCCATCCTCGTCTTAAGGTTTGCCCCTTTTTTGCTGCCCAAAGAATTTAAAGATTTTTTATTATAACTCTTGACAATTTAATCAAAACTGATATTTTTTTCTTGGGAGTCCCAGTTGGAAGAAATTGAAGTCCTGAGTTGGCTTACTTTAGACGCCATCAAAAAAACAGCAGAAGTCCAGGAAACAGTCGGCAATCTGCAGTCGGGTCACAACATGTCCGTATTCTGCACTGTCGAGGAAGATCTGTTCGAACTCTGTTACAGCGACACCGTCTCCAACTATCTGAGAAGGTATGAAGATAAAGAGGAGTTCGAACAGGCGATTGAAAAGCGGAAAGAAGAAGAGGGGGAAGTCCCTTTCGAAAATGATAACAGCTTCCAGGAGTCTTTCGAAGACGAAGAGCGCGATGACGACTTCAGTTTTGAAGAGGAATAAAGAACTCCCCTCCATCTCCTGACATCTTAATCAATCGATTCATTTCTTTGCATGAATGTAGTCCAAGCCCCCCTGTTTATCTCTTCTGCTCTCTCTATCTATCCACAGGAAAATAAATCCATCATGAGTTTTATTTTTTGACCTCGGTGATTTTCTCTTTGAGTCTGTTGAGAAAATTCAACGCCTCCAAGGGCGACATACGGGAAAGATCGCTGCTTTGTATGGCCTCCCTGATCTCCGCCATGAGGGCCTGTTCCTGATCCCCGTTGAACAAGAAGAGCTGGGATTTGTCACGTTTTTGGGAAGACCGGTAAGCTATCCGG
>CAYGBF010000389.1:0-2550 GCA_964348035.1 uncultured Eubacteriales bacterium
ACTGGCCATCGTTGTCGATGAGCACGGAGGCGTCTCAGGGCTGGTCACGATGGAGGATCTGGTGGAAGAAATCGTCGGCGAGATCCAGGATGAGTACGACACCGAAGAGATACAGATCACTAAGAAGAGCCCGTTTGATTACGTCGTGATGGGAGATGCGGAAGTGGAGGATATCGAGGAACTCTTCGATATGGACCTGGCTCAGGATGATTATTTGACGATCAGCGGACTCATCACCCATCATCTCGGACGGCTGCCCCAGGCAGGAGAGAAATTCGAGATTAAAGGCTTATCCTTAGAGATCCTGGATGCCGACCAGAAGCGGATCAAGAAGCTCAGAGTAAAGAAAGCGGAGGAAGAAGGCGGAGCGGGAGAAGGGTAGAAGTCTGCTGAATAGCACAAATTTCCCCCCATCATCCCCTATATTTCACGTCATCCCTGTGTTCCTTTCTGTCATTCCAGCCCCTGCTGTAGTCTATGCCTGCACCAGCCTTCGCTGGCATAGACTGCGGCAGGGACAGGGACAGGCTCTGCGGATGGGATCCAGGCTGTATCATAAATTCCGCTCCCTTGAGGTAATAGCATGAAAGTTGGTTACGTGGCTTTGGTCGGACGACCGAACGTCGGGAAGTCCACCCTCCTCAACAGAATACTGGGTCAAAAAGTGGCCATCATCTCCGACAAGCCCCAGACGACGAGAACCAACATATTAGGAATCAAGACTACGGAAAAGGGACAGATCATCTTTGTCGACAATCCCGGCATCCACAGGCCTCTGCACAAGTTGAACAAACGGATGATGAACATAGTCTATTCGTCTTTGGAGACATCTGATCTCATCTGCCTGCTCATCGATGCGACATTGAGGTTCGGCCACGGTGATCAATTCGTGATCGACATCCTTAAGAATACCTCCACGCCCCTGATTTTGCTCATCAATAAGGTTGACATCGTCAAAAAAGAAAAGATTCTCATCCTCATCGACAGATACAAAGACCTTCTTGAATTCAAAGAGATTATTCCCGTATCGGCATTGAAAGGAGTCAATGTCGACATCCTAGAGGAAAAAATCTATGACTTCCTGCCAGAGGCGGAAAAAATTTACTCGGATGAGGAAATATCCACCCAGTCACAGAGGTTTCTTCTGTCGGAAATTGTCCGGGAGAAGCTTTTAAGTCATGTTCGCGAAGAGCTGCCCTTTGTTACCGCTGTCTATGTCGATGTAATCGAGGATTATATAAGAGGAAGAGCCGATGAAGCTCCAGTTGCGGAAACGAAAGAGACACCGAAGACAAGGGCAAGAAAATATATTAGGGCCAGTATTTTCGTCGAAAAGGACAGCCACCGCCGAATCGTCCTCGGCAAGAGGGGCCGGATGATAAAAGCGATCGGCACCGAAGCCCGGTTAGAAATGGAAAAGATATTGGGGGCGAAAGTATTCTTGGATTTGGGAGTAAAAGTCAGAGAGAGATGGCGAGACAAAGCCGATGTCTTGGACTTGATCGAAGGACAGAAGTAGATCATTCTGCTGCTGACACTTAGGAAATTATAAAGCACTGCTGCTTCGAGTGAGCAGAAGCCAGATTCTCCTACGTCTTCTAATCTGAAGAGAATTCAATAAGAGATCGATGAAAGTCCTTGACTTCTTGGATTAAATATATATTATTAGTATATACTTTCAATCATCGGGAGGTTCCTATGAGGACGGCTAAAATCTTTAAAAACGGCCAGAGCCAGGCGGTGCGGCTACCTAAGGAATTCCGTTTCGAAGACGATTTCGTTTACATCAAGAAATCCGGCAATGCTGTTATCCTGATTCCCGCAAAGAACTCATGGGACTCTCTGCTCCGAAGTCTCGATAACTTTTCCGATGATTTTATGATCGAACGCCGACAGCCCAGAGTCCAGGAGCGGGAACCTCTCTGATGAAATTTATGCTTGACACCAACACCTGTATCGCTCTTATCAAGAAGAAACCGCAAAAAATCCTAAAGCGCTTTCAATCTCGATCTGTCGGAGATATCGGCATTTCCACAATCACCCTAGCAGAGCTCCGATACGGTGTAGAAAAAAGTCAAGCTGCAGAAAAGAACCGTCAGGCCCTCGCAGAATTTCTCCTGCCATTAGAAATCTCGGATTTCGATGAGACTGCTGCCTCAGCGTACGGCGCCATACGGGCAGCTCTTGAGAGGGCGGGGAAACCAATCGGACCCCTGGATACCCAAATCGGCGCCCATGCCCTGAGTTTACGAGCAGTTCTTGTCACCAATAACACTAAAGAATTTCGAAGAATTCGGGGTCTCAAGGTCGTTAACTGGCTGAATTAAATAACCTGCCATATTCTACGCCTCCTACTTTTAGTTACAAAGCTCGGCTAGTATTGACATAAACAAGGATTGATGCGAAAATTTTATGCCTTCATCTGTGGTGAGCGTAGCTCAACAGGTTAGAGCACTGGATTGTGGATCCAGAGGTTGGGGGTTCGAGACCCCTCGCTCACCCCACCTTAACCCCTGATTTTTCAACACTTTTTCTTTTTTTTATTTTAAG
>CAYGBF010000390.1:0-4069 GCA_964348035.1 uncultured Eubacteriales bacterium
AAATACAGCGGGACATCTGCTCCGGCGGTTTTTTTTATGGAGCGGACCACACTGTTGTAGAGTTCGAGACGAAGAGGCTTAAAATACCTGTATTTTCCGTCTCGGCCGCGGATAAATTCATCATGGAATATCTTGGAGGTGGAGAATCTTCTGTTGATGACCGTAACAAAGTCCGGTGGGAATCGTAAACTTCCCAAGCTAATCCAGGCGATGCGCTCTGGATCGACGGCTTCAAACAGGAGTTTGATAACCTCCTCGTAATCCCCTCCCCACCCAGGATAGCGGATGAGGGGATCGAAGTGGAATCCCACTCGAAATCCTTGACGGGCGATCTTTCTCGCGGCCTGGAGTCTTTTCTCGACAGACGGGGCTCCGGTTTCATGGTCCTTAGCCAATTTTGGAGTGTTGAGAGACCAGGAGACGACGATGTTCGGAGCTGGCTCTTGTTCTAGGACATTATCGATGTTGATGGTTTTTGTTTTGAGTTCGAAGACAGCCTTTTTCCGATTCCGGAAACGGGAGATAAGGGCTTTGGAGTTTTCGGTGATATGGTCCAAAGCCAGCGAATCACCAAGCTCACCCGTTCCGATGCGGAAGAACCGATCATGCCTGGCGATAAAATCGTCGAGTTCCTGCCACAAATCGTCGAGGTTGACATGAACCGTGATCAAGGGGTTGGAGAGATAATCCTGAAGGATACAGTAGCTGCAATCCAGAGGGCAGTTCGTCTCCAGGTTAATGATGAAATAATTGCAGCCAAGGTAATGGGGTGTGCAGGGACAGGGCTTGATAAACTCTCCTTTTTGTCCGGTCAAGAGCAGAAATTGTTTTCCCTGTTCAACCGGATGTCTCGAGATCCGGATATCCTCGATGAGTTCTCGAGGGTCGTCGATATAGTCATGGGGAATGCCGGAAGCATTTTTGAGGACTCTTTCGGTCAAGGGGGAATACTTTACCTCCTGACTGATGAAAATTTTCTGGGGGAAGTATTTTGATTCAGTCATCTGTGGGCGGTTTGAAAATTTTGACAAACTCTTTTTTGGAGGAAACCTCTTGAAGTTTTGAGAGAGTGTCCTTTAATTCCTCCTCATTCTTGAAGTTGAACCGGAGAGTCATCTTGTCCTCTTCGAAGAAACGAGAAGGCTCCAGGTTCACATCACGCTGCCAATCAACGTTTTTAAGGGTGGTAACGAAACGTTCCTGCTGTGAAGAGAGATGTGGGTATCTTTTTTTTCTCAGAAGATGGCGGATCTCATTGGATTTCTGGAGGTCGGATAATTTCTTAGAAGTCAGAATCTTCCGGATGTCTGATGACATAAGAATCTCGACGGCTGAGAGATCCTCTCTTATCGATATTTCCCGGCAGTCTTCCAGGAGCTCTCTCTGCTTGTTCAGACCCAGTGGAAGGAGAAGAGGCAGGAGCCGCTTTCTATCCTGCGGACTGAAAGAAGCCAACAGCTCGAGGACAGCGAAGGACATCTGTTTCTCATGGATGGTTTTTTGGATATCTGGATGGAATTCTGAGAAGGCAAGGTATGTGTCCAGATGGTAGGCTGTGGATGGAATACCGAGACGAGGCAGATAATGTCGGACTATAGACTTTTCCTTCTCACCGAAGTGCTTGAGTTTTTTTAGAATTTCCGCCTTTTCAAGGAGGCTGTATTCCCGGATTGTCAGATTCTCGTGGAAGGCCTTAAGGAACACCTTTAGATCATCCTGCTCCTCGAGGCAGACAACAGGAATCGGAGAAAGAGACAGCTCCAGGCAGGCCAGTATTCTTTTCCAGCCGGTCACCAAGATCAGCAGATTATCCCTCCAGATTACAAGAGGGGGATGGACAAGGCCGATTTCTTTGAGGGAGAGGATAAGTCTATCGAGAGCAAAGAAACGGGAGATTCGGAAACGCTCGTCCTGCAGATACAGAGTATCCAGCGGAACCTGTTCTACATTCATTTCATTTATTCTAGTTGAATACATTCAGCGAGTCCAGGTTCATTCCCGCGAAAGCGGGAACCTAGTCCCCTTCCCGTCATCCCTGCTTGCGCGGGGACAGGCTTTCTGTTATCGTGATTCTCACCGATGAGAGACGAGGCTATCGTTAAACCCAAGCCTTTCAGAGGATTCAAGCGGAGCAGGATCCTGTATATTCCCTGCGATTCTCCTTCCGGAACCATCCGCAAATTTATCAAGAGAGACATCCTCAAAGAAAAAAACCTCGGCTTCGGGCATCTGTTCCTCCTCAAGGATAAAACCATACTGTATCAGTCACTCGGTGCTCCGGCCGCTGTTCTCGCCTTAGAATCCCTCATCGCCTCAGGGACTAAGGAGATTATCATGCTGGGATTCTGTGGATCACTCAACGCTCGGTTCAAATATCTGAACGCTGCGGTTATCACCAAAGCCTATTCTGAAGAAGGAACATCCAGACACTACTTTCTTAGAAGGGGTGTCTTTACCTCCTCTCGTATGTTAAACGAGGAAATCGAAAGCCATCTCACCGAGAAGAAGTTATTTTTCTACAAGGGATCTCTGGTCTCGACAGATGCCCCGTACAGAGAAACAACATCATGGCTGAAAAAAAATCAATCAAGGGGCATCGACCTGGTTGACATGGAAGCCTCAGCCGTTTTCGCTCTGGCCGAGTATTATTCTATCGAAGCAGCCGCCCTGATGATCATCACCGATGAACTTTATGCGAAAAAATGGAAAACCGGCTTCAAATACCCCCGCCTAATAAAATGTGTGATGGATTATTTCTTACCTTTCATTCGTCCGTAGAGAAATCATTTTATCCCTGCGTCCCCTCCCGTCATTCCAGCGGAGGCTGGAATCTAGTCCCATTAAAAAAGAATCTTATCTTAACAAGACTGGATCCCAGCCTACGCTGGGATGACGGGAATGGGACTAGATCCCTGCCGGGGTTTACACCTGCGGAGCCTGTCCCTGCGCAGGCAGGGAGCAGGTGCTGGGATGACGGAGAAGGAACTGGGTTCCAGCCACCTGTCACCTGCCTGCGCAGGTGCAGGCTCCGCTGGAATGACAAGGTGTGCTTGAAGAACGGTGGGAATATTTAATACACTAAATTTTCTGGCTTTTCCCCCTTCAAACCCTGAACGAGGTTGCGGGCAGCGACCATCGACATCTTGAGCCGCGTTTCATAAGTCGCACTCCCGATGTGGGGAAGAAGCACGGTGTTCTCCAAGGAGAGAAGACGGTCCTCGATCTCAGGCTCTCGTTCGTAAACATCCAACCCAGCTCCCCAGATCTGTCCGTTCTCCAAGGCTTCGGCTAAGGCCTTTTCATCGACAATCGGGCCTCGAGAGGCATTGATGAGGATGGCCCCTTTTTTCATCAACCGGATTTTCTCTCGGGATATCAGGTGATGGGTTTGAGGAGAAAGCAGGGCGTGAACAGTGATGATGTCAGAGAATGAAAGAAGCTCATCCAAAGGAAGACAAGAGGCTTGATACTTTTTTTCCTCGTCGGGGGGTAATCGATGAGGATCGGTGTAGACGATTTCCATGTTGAAAGCTTGAGCCCTCAGAGCCGCGGCTTTTCCTATCCGTCCCATTCCGATGATCCCGAGTCTTTTTCCGGACAGCTCTTTCCCCAAGAATAAATCGATTTTCCAGCCTTTGTACTTTCTTTCTCGCAAGAATTTATCAGCCTGAGGAATACGCCTCGTCACGGCGAGGATAAGAGCCCAGGTCAGATCCGCAGTGGCTTCGGTCAGAACACCCGGGGTGTTGGTCACGAAAATCCCCTTTTTCTTGGCGTAGGCGACATCGATATTGTTGTAGCCGACAGCACAGTTGGCGATAATCTTTAAGGAGGGGGCAGAATCGATGATTTCTTTATCGATGGTATCGACCAAAAGGGGAAGGACTCCCTGCTTGTCTCTTATTTTTTCTATGAGGACCTTCTTCGGCAATACTTCCTCTGTTGTTCCGATCTCGTATTCGATGTGACCTTCTAAATACTCAAGAGCTTCGGGAAGGATTTTATCAGTGACAAGGGCCTTGGGCTGGATCGCCGCCTCCATGAAAGATAATCCTTCTGCATTATAAGT
>CAYGBF010000391.1:0-3782 GCA_964348035.1 uncultured Eubacteriales bacterium
CTCCTGCTGGCTTTCCATCCTCAACAGGAATAACCCAAAGGTCCATGGTTCCAGTCCGGTTGCTGGCAAAGATGATCTTTTTTCCGTTCGGACCCCATCCCAGAAGGTAATCGTGGGATGGGTGTGGAGCTAATGGAACATTGATCTTCCCATCTGCTGAGAACAAGAAGATGTCATGATTTGGTGAATCTGCATTTTGTTGGGAATCATAGGCGATGTAACGTCCATCAGGTGAGAATTTGCCTCCTTTAGGATTATTACGAGGTTCTAAAATTTGGATCTCTTTGATGATACGTAAAGAGCCGTCTGCAGCAGATACGAGCCCGAATTTAAACGGATTTTCAAGGAGTCGGACTAAAATGTGCTCCCCATCAGGAGTCCAATCACAAGGCCCGATCCAGGAATCATAATACCCAACACGGTGTAGGATACGAGGTTCTTTATCGTCGATCCCGATAACACGTAGGTCATAATATTCCTCCTGATCATTTTCCCAGCAGTATGCCATCTGCGTGGAATCTGGAGACCATATTGACTCGTAGGCACTTTCTTGACTTTCTTTTTCCATTTCCGTTAGTCGATGAGTCTTTCCGGTCGTCAATTCCCGATAAGCGAGATCCCCCGTATCCCAATCCACGTAGGATAGGTACTTTCCATCGGGGGATGGGGCTCCCAGTATATCCCACTTTGGTTTAGGCCAGATGGCTTCTATCTTAGGTTCTTTTTCTCCCGTCTCGATAGCTTTTTTTGCCCGGATCAGAACGGATAGTTTTTCATTGGCCACTTTAACAGCCTCTGCCTGCTCTGGATAGTTATCGACGACCATCTGGAAAGCTTGCTGGGCCATTTTCGCTTGATTCAGGCCCAATTTTTCATAACAGAGTCCGATGTACAGTTGGGATTTAGCTGCATATTCTCTCTCTTCCGGAAATTTTTCGATGATCTCCTTGAAAAGTTGTATGGCTCCTTTGAGGTCTCCTTTGGTCTCCATCGTGAATTTTGCTTTCTCGAAAAGGACCTTGTGCTCGGAGGAGTTCTGGAAACCAAAGGCCATAAAAACAGCGGTTAAAAAAACTATTAATATCGCGATGCTTTTTATCCTCATTTTAGCCTCCTAGTTATTTTTTCAGCAGATGCATGAAGTCTTCCATCATCCACAACTCGTCGTCTCCTCCCAACCAGTGGGTGAAGGCGATCTTTTGGCCATCCGGAGACCAGCCTATCTTAAAGGCCCTTGCTTCTAGACCCGTTTCTAGTTCGACCGGCTGTCCCCCCTTATCCGGCACGACCCAGATTTTCCCTTCACACGTATAGGCCAGCTTCTCGCCGTCAGGCGACCAGGCAAGTTCATTATGCCTGTATAATTTATCCACATTGACAAGGACACGAGATTTGCCTCCTCCCACAGGAGCAGCCTTGATTGTTTTGTCTTTTGAGAAATAGGCGATTGATTTTCCGTCGGGCGACCAGTCTATGCATGACCAGTAGACTTGATCTTCATCAGATGTTATCTGCCTAATTTCTCCTCCCTCGGCCGGGACAACGAAGATATTGGATATCCATTCACCCTGTTCTAAGCCATGCACTCGAATGAAGGCGACCTGCTTTCCATCCGGAGACCAGCAGGGGAACCTGTCCTGGGTGGGACTTTTCGTAATCTTAGTTAGATCTTTTCCTTCAGTTGATATGGTACATATATCCACTTCCCACTCTCTCTTGTTGTCTTTGACGAAACTCTTCGCTCCAGAGAACACAATCTTCGTCCCATCCGGGGAAACGTCGTTTCCTCCTCCCGGCATGGATTCGAAAATATCTTTGTCTGAGCCGAAAGGAATCTTGATCATTTCACCGCCTCCTGCAGGAACTGAGACGAGCTTGCCAGCATCTAGAAAGTAAATTGTTTTTCCATCGGGCGACCACCTTGGGTTTTCCGGTTCGCAGAGTGGGGAAACTTGGACAGCCTTTCCTCCGGAGGCGGGGATAGTGTAGACGGCATTATGCTCGGGATTCATCAGATGGAGCCCAATCTTATTATCGGGTGTCCAGCCAGCAATAAAATGAGTGGAGTTCAGGGGAAGCTTTATTTTCGCCAGGGGTGCTGCAGGCTTGCCCTGATCGATCACCGGGACAATCCATAAATCTTTGCCCAAGTTGCCAACATCAGGTTTCTCGTAAATGAAGGCGATCATTTTTCCATCCGGTGACCAGACCGGACCTCTGGCTCGTGAACCAGGGGAACAGTCACTGATTTGAACGGACTTTCCTCCTGAAGCCGGTATTACCCAGACGTTATGGGTCATCCTCAGCTTTTCGCCTTCTTTAAAGTGATATTCCTTAACGTAAGCGATCATTTTTCCGTCAGGAGAGAAAGCAGGCTGTAAAGTGTGGCCCTTATCTAAAATGTTTATTTCCCCACCTCCCACTGGGATCGTTCCCAGGAAATAGACTTCAGTATCTCGCATAAAATCCTTTTCTTCTTCATCCCTCCCTGAAAGGGCCAGAGTCTTTCCATCAGGTGACAGGCTGAGACGGAAGAAATAGGGGTGGCCCTGTCTGTTCGGCTTAACAGGAACTCTAAAAGGTTTCCCTCCCTCTATTGAGATGACGTAGACAATATCTTCATCATCTTTTTCAGCGTTAAAAGCGATCCACTTTCCATCCGCGGACCAGGCCAGGCTGCTGCTCATATTCCAGGCTTCTATCGGTTCGGTGAGGGTGATGGGCTCTCCCGCAAGATCAGGTTCTACTTTGCCTTCTACAGGAATAATCCAGAGGCGATCTTCGGAGGTAAAAGCAAGTCTTTTCCCGTCAGCTGAAAGCACGCCATTGCCAGGATTGGCTGGGATGCGAATTTTTCTGAAGGTGGGTTTAGGAGGAACCTTTTCGACCGATTTGGCAAATGTGGCGAGTTTTTCCTTGGCCAGGGCCACTTCCTGCTGCTGATCAGGGTAATTGTCGATCACTTTTTGGTAAGCCTTTTGCGCTTCCTTAACACCAAGCTTTTCGTAGCAGGTGCCGATGTAGAACTGTGACTTGGCCGCGTAATCCCTCTCATCTGGATACTGGTTGATAATCTGCTCGAAGAGTTTAATGGCTCCCTTGAGATCTCCTTTTGTTTCCATGGTGAATTTGGCCTTTTCGAAGAGGACTTTGTGTTCAGAAGAATTCTGGAAGCTGTAAGCCATCAGAACTGCGGCCGCGAAGGCCATCAAGATTATTATTTTTTTGAGATTCATGAGGCATCCTCCTGCCGATGATTTTTCATTTCACCCGCAATATAGATCTTTGGCATCGGCGAGTTGTCAAACAAAAGTAAAAGAATGTCAAAGATTGTCATCAACCCTGGAAGCGGTAGCCCTCGCCGTAGACGGAGAGGATGTAGCGAGGGCGGGCAGGGTTATCTTCAATCTTTTTCCTCAATTTGAGGATGTGATTATCAATGGTTCGAGTGGTAGGATATTTTTCGTAACCCCAGATTTTATCCAGAAGATCATTCCTAGGTATGACCTCGCCTTGGTGGGCAATGAAGTATTTGAGGATTTCGGCTTCCAACGACGTGAGGTCTAATTCCTTATCTTTACGCTTCACTTTAAAGTGGGCGAAATCGATCTCCACATCGCCGAAGCTGTATGTTTTTGGAATCTTCTTCACTTCTCTTTTCTCACGCCTCAAATGGGCTTTTATCCGGGCTAAAAGCTCCCGGATGCTAAAGGGCTTGGTCATGTAATCATCGGCTCCGATTTCCAAACCCAGGACCTTGTCCACCTCCTCGCCTTTGGCGG
>CAYGBF010000392.1:0-6535 GCA_964348035.1 uncultured Eubacteriales bacterium
TCCCGCCTCCGCGGGAACAAGCTCCGCGGGATTTCCTCGCTGGGGAAAGTCCGCGTGTTTTCGATGCACCCTACCTGATCCATAATAGTAACGGTTATCACGGAAATAAGGATGCTTACTCAACCGATCGTCAAATTGAAATAGGAGATGGGTTATGATATTCTTTTCCGAGGAGGATAGACTCCGATGCGAGAGAATGAAATCAAAGATGTTTTGCTGAAAAAGAACGATGAGTTCAAAAAGGCTTTCCGGCAGCACCAGAGATATGAAAAAAAACTCGACACACTCAGGAAGAAAGGATTTCTTTCTGAAGAAGAGAAGCTTAAGATGAGAGAATTGAAGAAAAAAAAGCTTGCTCTCAAGGATAAGATGTATTTCCTGATGACAGAATACAGGAAATCCCTCGAATAAAATCGTTGGTCATGAAAATCAGTAAAAAGATCAGGCTGGCCTTAGTGGGGACAGACTCGCTACGAGGCAAAGAAATCAAGGATGTTCTGGACTCAAAGAAGCTTTTTTTCGACAGCATAGATTTCTTCGATCCTGATGTGAAAGAGGAATACAGCAAGCTCACCGAGTTTCGAGGAGAGCCGAAAGTCATTCATCACCTGGAAAAGAATTCTCTCCTCGATTCAGACCTGGTCTTTTTGGCCGCAGATCAACAGACCAACCGCGAATTCGGATTGCTCGCTAAGACCCATGATTTCCAGGTGATCGACCTCAATGAAACGTTTAATGTTGTGAGGGAGATTCCTGTTGTTGTGGCTGGAATGAACGACAGACGCGCACTCAAAAAGAAACCGAGAATCGTGGCTAATCCCCACCCCGTGACAATCATCCTCTCCCATGTCTTCGGAACTCTCCTCAGGAAATCCAACCTGAAGAAAGCCGTGGCGGTTGCTCTTCAACCCGCTTCGGCCTTCGAAGAGTCTGGCATCGAAGAGCTGGCCAGCCAGAGTTTTGCCATCTTAAACGGTTCGGCCCTCACCAAAAAGGTCTTCAAGGCTCAGACCGCCTTCAACCTTCTCTCACATACCGAACCCCAGGATGAGGATGGATTCGATAAGGTCGAAAAACAAGTCATGGCCGAAGTCAGGAGGGTTTTGGGAGTCGAGGATTTGCCTCTCACCCTGTCCATCATCCAGGCCCCTGTTTTTCATACTTATTCCATCATTATCTACTTTGAGCTGACCAAGAGGGCAGGCCTTCAGACGATGAAGGATCTTTTCAGAAAATCACCTTACATCAAGCTTTCATCTCCGACTCTTTCCTCACCGGCTTCTTGTGTTTCGGTTGCCGGTAAGGATAAAATCCACATCGGTCAAATTAAAAAGGTCGATGCGATTCTCAACAGTTTCTGGCTCTGGGTTGTGGCGGACAATCTAACTCGAGGATCAGCCTTGAATGCCTTCGAGATCGCCGAACAGATTTTATCGGCGCGAAGGGCTTAGGAAATGAAAGAGATAATCCAGCTGCTCAAGCTCACCCTCCAAGAAAGGAAGACACTCATCATCTCTTTTGTCTTTACCGTGTTCGTCTCCTTTTTCACCTATGTCTTCGTGAATCTGGTTCAACCTATCATTGACGAAATGCTTCAGCTGGCGCCTCAATCCGTCTCCGGAAAGCCGGGCCTCATGGCTTTCCTCTTTAAGACCCTGCGGGTGACGAAAGAGCAACTCATGTGGCTCATCCCCCTCATCCTCGTTATCGTGATTTTCGGGAAGGGGCTGTTTACTTTCCTCTCTTCCTTTTTTATGAAATCCATCGGGCATAAAGTCGTAAGAAAAATGAGGAATGACCTCTTTGAACACCTGGTCTACCAGTCTTCGAGCTTCTTCGATCAGAAGCCTACCGGTGAGTTGATGTCGCGGCTTACGAACGACGTGGATAAGTTGCAACAAGCTGTCTCGGGCAGCATGGGAGATCTCATCCAAGAGGTCTTCATCCTGTTTGCCCTCGTTATCTATATTTTCGTCACTGATTGGAGGCTAGCCCTGGCATCTTTTGTTATAGCACCGTTGGCCGCTATTCCCCTGGCAGCCTTCAGTCGACAGCTCAAAAAAAAGGGACTGCTGAACCAAATCAGGATGTCTGAAATATACAATCTCCTCCATGAAAGCATAACCGGAAACAAGATTGTCAAAACCTTCACCATGGAAAAGTTCGAGATCAAGAAGTTTACCCAGGCCACCTTCAATTACTTCAAGACAAGCCTCAAGCTGGCCTGGATCGGAAGCCTCTCATCCCCGTTCATGGAGTTTATGGGCGGGATTGTCGGAGCGTTCATCCTCGTGGTAGGGACGACAAGGATCGCTCAAGGACACATCAGCCCCGGCGATTTTGGCTCATTCGTCATGGCCGTTTTCATGATGTACACGCCTATTAAGAGGCTGAGCCGAGCTAACAACGCGATCCAGCAGGGTGTCGCCTGCCATGAGAGGATAAAAGAAATTCTGGAGGAAAGCCCTCAAATCCAGGAACATCCCTCTGCTTTTCCGCTTCCTCCTGTCAAAGGAAGGGTCAAATTTGAACAAGTCTCTTTCAGCTATAACGAGGCCCGGCCTGTTCTTCATGGTATCAATTTTGAAGCCAAGGATTGTGAAACCATGGCCCTTGTCGGATTAAGTGGAGCAGGCAAAACCACAATCATCAATCTCATCTCCCGTTTTTATGATCCCACTTCTGGAAGGATCACCATAGATGATATCGATATACGTAAGGTCAACCTGGATTCTCTCAGGTCTCAGATCGGCTTGGTGACCCAGGAACTCATCCTGTTTAACGACACGGTCCGCAACAACATCGCTTATGGAGTGGAGGATGTCTCGCACGAGAAAATCGAGCGAGCCGCCAAGGCGGCCAAGGCTCATGACTTCATAAAACAGCTTCCTCAGGGATACGAGACATTGATCGGAGAGAAAGGAGCTCTGCTCTCCAGTGGACAGAGACAGCGATTAGCGATCGCTCGAGCTCTACTCAAGGATCCTCCGATCCTCATCCTCGATGAGGCAACATCCGCTCTGGATTCGGAGTCGGAACGGCTCATCCAGATGGCTATGGCGAACGTGATGAAGAACAGGACGACATTTGTCATCGCTCACCGCCTCTCTACTATTCGGAACGCGTCCACAATCCTGGTGGTGGATAAGGGCCGGGTGGCCGAACTCGGTACCCATGAGCAGCTGTGCCGAAAAAACGGTATTTACAAAAAGCTGTATGATCTTCAGTTTCCTGAAGAAAAGGAGGAGCTGCTTTGATCCAGAGCATGACTGGTTATGCGGAAAGGAAGTTCAAAAAACCTCGCTGGACGGGCAAGGTCAGCATCAAGACTCTCAACCATCGTTTCTTCGACTGGAGCTACCGGGGGACTCAGATAGGAAGAGTCGAGAATAAACTTCGGACAATCTGTCAGAAAAGGCTTCATAGAGGAAGGGTTGAAGTTTCGTTGGAGCTGCACTTCCTGGACTCCTCACGATGGGAGGTCTGGTTCAATGAGGATTTAATGAAGAAAGTGGTTTCCTCTCTTGGGAAAATTCACTCGGACAGGAAGACACCTCTGGCCTTCTCGGTCGATAATATTTTTTCCATTCCTCATGCCGTGGAGATAAAAAGGAGAAACCTCAACAGGAAGGAGGAAGCATTTTTAGAGCAGCAGTTTGAGAGGACCTTGGATGACCTCATCAAAACAAGACAGAGAGAAGGCCGGCAGCTCAGGCAGGAAATCCAGGCCTGTAGTCGGCGTATTGATCAGGCCATCCAGAAGGTGGACAAGCGGGTGGTCGATCACCCTACGACCATGCGGAAGAGATTAGAACAAAGATTAAAGGAGCTTTATCCCGAAGCGGCGCTTTCGGAGGAGAGAATCGCCGAGGAGACGGCCTATATTGCCCAGCGGTATGATTTGACAGAAGAAGTTGCCCGACTTAAGTATCATCTGAATCATCTGAAAGAACTCATCTCTGTCGATTCCGCGAAAGCCGTGGGAAAAAAACTGGATTTTGTGGCCCAGGAGTTGTACAGAGAAGCGAACACGATAAATTCCAAAGCCCAAGATATTGAAATCATCAAGCATAGCCTGGCCATCAAAGGTGAAATCGAAAGCATCAGGCAACAGGTGCAAAATATCGAGTAAGGACTCATAGTCAGGAGAAGAGGGGAAAGATGCTTTTTGTCATCAGCGGCCCGTCGGGTTGTGGAAAGTCGACGCTCGTCAAGAAGGTCATGTCCCGAGTGGCCAACGTGGATTTTTCCGTCTCTCATACCACTCGGAAGAGGAGAGGTTCCGAGCGGGATAAAATAGATTACCATTTTGTTTCGAAAGCTGAATTCGAGGACCTGATAAAGACGGATAGATTTGCCGAGTGGGCAAAAGTCCATGGGCATTATTACGGAACGTCCAAAAGAGAAATCGAAGCCAAGGCAGGGAAAAAGGACCTTCTTCTGGATATCGATGTTCAAGGGGCGCAGCAGATAAGGAAAAAGTACAAGAAAGCCGTCTTCGTGTTCATCCTGCCGCCTGTCTACAACGAGCTTAAGGCGCGGTTGAAAAAAAGAGGAGATGAGTCGAAGAAAGCGATCGAAAAGAGGCTGGAAACAGCCAAGAAAGAAATCAGGTCCTATCCTGGGTTCGACTACATCGTGATTAACGAAGACCTTGATAGAGCTGTCGAGGAATTAGCTTCGGTTATCCTGAGCCGAAGATGTGAACTCGATGCGCGTCAGAAGGAAATCGTGCCCATCCTCCAGAGTTTTAGCGAAGAATAAAGGAGAAGAAGTTGGGAAAAATTATTCTCGGGGTGAGTTCTTCCATCAGTATCTATAAATCGTGTGAGATCATCCGGCTTCTCCAAAAAAACAATCATCCTGTTCAGGTCATCATGACCTGGAATGCTTCTCGAATGATTTCGCCGCTCCTGTTTTCTGCCCTGACCGGCCACAAAGTTTTGATCGATTCCTTGGGCGAGGAGCCACCTGAGACCATCGACCATGTCGCCTTGACTCAAGAGGCCGAGCTTCTTCTCGTCGCCCCGGCCACGGCCAACATCATCGGCAAATTCGCCTCAGGAGTGGCCGATGATTTCCTGTCGACATTTTTCACCGTCGTCCGCTGTCCTGTGCTCGTGGCTCCGGCGATGAATCAAGCAATGTACCTTCACCGTCAGACCCAGCAGAACATCCAGAAACTCCTGGCGAGCGGGGTCAGGTTCGTCGAACCAGAAAAGGGATACCTGGCCTGTAAGGAGGAAGGTTGGGGACGGTTGGCTTCTGTGGAGAGGATTGTGGAAGAGGGGCTTCGTTTAATCAGGAAAGCCAGGAGTTTGAACGGAAAAAGGGTTCTGGTCACGGCCGGCCCGACCCGTGAATTCCTCGATCCTGTCCGATTCCTGAGTAACCGGTCATCGGGAAAGATGGGGTATGAACTGGCCGAAGAAGCGTGGAGACGAGGGGCTTCGGTTGAGCTGGTTTCAGGACCCACCCATATTTTTCCTCCTCCAGGAATTGAATGTAATCGTGTGGATACGGCTGAAGAAATGGCAAAGGAAGTCCGCCGGCGTTTCAATAAAGCGGACATCCTGATCATGGCTGCGGCGGTTTCGGATTTCAAGTTTGTCAAGACGTCTTCGAAAAAACTCAAAAAGCAAGATTCAGAAAACGAGATAGAGCTTGTCCGGACCAAGGATGTCTTGCAGGGTTTAGGAAAGAAAAGAGCGGGGAAGATTCTCGTCGGTTTTGCCGCAGAAACCGAGAATCTGGAACAGAACGCACGGCGGAAGTTAAAACAGAAAAACCTGGACTTGATCGTGGCGAACAACGTCTCTGAGGAGGGAATCGGGTTCGAATCCGATGTCAACCAAGTCTGCCTTATCTCAGCTGACGGAAATGTGATCCAGACCGGAATTAAAAGCAAATTGGAAATAAGCCAGATCATTCTCGATAGGATTGAGGATATCATTGGCAAAAAGAGCTGAAAAACTCATCGCTGAACTCGAGGAAAGAGTCAGAATGTTCTCCCAGTTGGGGTTGGATTTTATACCCACTCCCGCCGCCTCGGAGGATTATTCCTATTCATCCCTGGAGAAGAGAATTCTGGAATGTCAGAAATGTCCTCTCTCTCGTGAACGAACTCAGGCGGTACCGGGGGAGGGAAGTCTCACGGCCGAACTGATGTTCGTCGGAGAGGCCCCCGGTCGAGACGAGGACATCCAGGGAAGACCTTTTGTCGGTAGGGCCGGTCAGCTCCTCACCAAGATCATTCAAGCTATGAACTTCCAGAGAGATGATGTCTACATCACCAACGTCGTGAAATGTCGTCCCCCGAATAATCGAACCCCTCAAAGGGCTGAAGTGGAGCGATGTCAAGGATACCTCATCGAGCAGATCGAAATGATCAATCCTAGGGTCATCGTCACCCTAGGCAGAGTGGCCACAGATTTCTTTATCAAGAGTCGAGAGAGTATGACTTCCCTGAGGGGAGAGTTTTATGATTATGAATCGATCCGGATCATGCCCACCTTTCATCCTTCTTACCTCATCC
>CAYGBF010000393.1:0-2827 GCA_964348035.1 uncultured Eubacteriales bacterium
GCGGCACCGATCTGTTCGGCGTAGACACACAGGGTTTTGAAGATATCGACTTCGGCAATTTCCTGGAGGGATTCGCTGCCGAGGAAGACTTCGGGGACCTGTCCGAGAAGAGCGAGAACAGGGGCTCTGTCTGTCGCTGCATCGACAATACCCGTGATCAGGTTGGTGGCTCCGGGTCCGGCGATGGACATACAAACGCCTAATTCACCCGTCAGTTTGGCATGGCCGCAGGCCATGAAGGCCGCGGATTCCTCATGGCGGGTGAGGATGAGCTCGATGTTCGTGTTCTGCCGGATAGCTTCTGTCAAGGGCAGGTTTGAGTCGCCCGGGATTCCATAAACTCTTTTAACGCCGTAGGCCACGAGCTGTTCGACGATTTTTTCTGCGACGTTGGTTTTACTCTTAGTGACGGTTTCTTCTCCTTCGATGACCTGGAAGGCTGATTTAGGGGCTCCACACTGGGGACAGGTCCAGTCCTCGGGGAGATCTTCGAACGGAATTTTCTCTTTGGCTTCATCATAGATATAACCACAAACCGAACATTTCCATTTTCTCATCAAAACCTCCTCATATTCTGGCCAGGTTCAGGAAGACGAAAAGGGCCAGAAACAGGCCTAAACCAAGCAGAAAAAACAGAGGCTCTCCCTTTTTTTTCTCGGGAATGAATTCTTTGACGAAGATATAAAGAAGTGCCCCAGCCACCAAACTGACCATGACATTATTCAAGGTCACCGGGATAGAGATAAAAATCGCAAAAAACACGCCAAGCAGTGTTGGGAATGAGAAGAGGATTTTTAGGCCGAGGCTATCCCGGATATCACCATGAATCTGACCTAGTGAGGCCGTGCTTAATCCCGCGTGAAGGCTGATTGGGATCATGAACAGAATTCCCTCCACGACGTTTTCTTGGAGAATATTTTTGACGATGATACCGACAATGAAATAATAAAAGAAAAATCCGATGGAATGAACGATGTGCAGCTCTTTTGCAACCTTGTCCTCCTCGGCATGTTGGTAAATGTATTTTTCGCTGAGATGGTGGATGGAAAAACCCACCAAGAGGAAGACGAAGACCCATTTTTTTAGGTGGGTGGCCGCTTCATATGTATGAGGGAGCAGATCGAGGAAAAGATAAGAAATCGAGATTCCAGCCGCAAAAGAAAAGATCTTGTAGAACCTGGGATCTTCTTGAGGCTTGAGGTTTTCACCGAAAAAGTGGATGACTCCGACGCCCAGACCCAAGCCGACAGCGATAATTCCAGCCATACTCAAAATTTAGGATATGATTTATTGTCAATTTAGACGAATAATAGGATTCGACTTGTCAAGATTAATCCAAGCGGTAGTTCGGGGCTTCTTTGGTGATGACCACGTCGTGGACGTGACTCTCTCGGACACCTGAAGCCGTAACCTTTATGAATTTCCCGTTCTTTTGCAGCCCTTCGATGGTCCGACAGCCTGCATAGCCCATTCCGGCTTTTAACCCGCCCACCATCATCTCGATGATCTGAGCCGTACTTCCTTTGTAAGGGACTCGGCCTTCGATGCCTTCGGGTACGAGCTTTCTTTCATCGGTGTAGAAGTCCTGGGCATACCTGTCTCGACTTCCTTCCCTCATCACCTCCAGCGATCCCATGCCTCGATAGGTCTTATACGATCGCCCCTGATAGATGACCACTTCACCGGGCGATTCATCCGTACCTGCCAGAACATTCCCTAGCATGACTGAACTGGCTCCAGCGGTAATAGCCTTCGAAATATCTCCAGAGTATTTGATGCCGCCGTCGGCGATAAGAGGGATGTCATTGACTCCAGTGATTTTAAAGACATCTGCGATCGCCGTTATCTGGGGAATCCCAGCTCCTGACACCACCCGAGTAGTGCAGATAGATCCTGGTCCCACACCCACCTTGACGGCATCCACACCCAATTCGACAAGGTCCTTGGCAGCTTCGGAAGTGGCGATATTCCCAGCAATAAGTTCCTGTTTAGGGAACTCTTTTTTGAGCATTTTAACCGTATCCAGGACGCGTTGTGAATGGCCGTGAGCTGTGTCCACGACAAGCACATCCACCTTGGCCTTGATCAATGCCTGGGCTCTCTCTAAAGTTTCATCTCCAACCCCCACTGCGGCGCCCACGCGAAGTCGTCCGTAGTCATCTTTGGACGCATAGGGATACTGGATTCTTTTGAGGATATCCTTGTAGGTGATCAAACCCTTGAGAAGATAATTTTCGTCCACCATCAGAATTTTCTCGATTTTGTGTTTGTGGAAGAGCTTTTCAGCCTCTTCCAACGAGGTTCCGACGGGCACGGTGATCAAATCCTTGGTCATGGCCTTATCGATGGTGAGGTTGAGGCGGGTTTCGAAACGGATGTCTCGATTAGTCAGGATCCCGAGCAATTTGTTTTTTTTGTCTGTTATCGGAAGGCCGGATATCCTGTACCTCTTCATGACCTCCTTGGCTTCGAAAATCTTGTTGTTCGGCCTCATCGTTATCGGGTCGACGATCATCCCGCTTTCATGGCGTTTGACTTTATCGACTTCCTCAGCCTGTTCTTGGAGAGACATGTTGCGGTGGATGATGCCGATTCCGCCCTGTTGAGCGATGGCGATACCCATCTTTGATTCGGTCACGGTGTCCATGGCAGAGCTTACGATCGGAATCTTGAGGTCTATGTGGCGGCTGAATTTTGTCGAGACGTCGGCTTGAGCGGGAATCACATCAGTTTTGGCCGGGAGGATGAGGACATCATCAAACGTCAGTCCTTCTTTAATTTTTTGATCCAACATAGCTCCACCTCATCTTCTCTTTTTTTTCTTTTT
>CAYGBF010000394.1:0-5169 GCA_964348035.1 uncultured Eubacteriales bacterium
CGACTCAGCGAATCAAGTTTGCCTGTTAGAACGAAAGTCTGACCAGCTAAGGGCTTTTCAGCGGCTTCATCCTCCTCCAGAGTGAATGTCAAACCGGCTTGTTTTAGCTCCTGAAGGAGTTCGATGTTTTCAGGTTGCTTAAAGAAAAAGATGAGGCTTTCTGCGACCTTGGGGCCCACCCCTTCGACCTGGATGAGATCGTCATACGAGGCTCGAGAAAGCCTGTCCAGACTCTTATAATGTGAAGCCAATATCTGGCCCATCCGCTCTCCTACGAACCTGATGCCCAGAGCAAAAATGAGGCGGGAAAGGTCTCTTTTTTTAGACTTTTCAATCTCGTCCAAAACATTCTGCGAGCTCTTGGGCCCCATCCTTTCCAGGTTAGCCAGATCCTCATGCCGAAGACGATAGATGTCTGGAATTTTCTTGATAATCTTCTTCTCCAACAGCTGTTCGACAAGGGCCTTTCCAAGGCCCTCGATATTCATAGCCCGCCGCCACACGAAATGGAGAAGAGATTCCTTCAGTTTAGCCGGACAGGAAGGATTCGTGCAGCGGGAGATTGCTTCTCCTTCGGGCCTAAACGCCGCTGACCGACAGACTGGACATCGGCGAGGAAATTTGAACTCGATCTCTTGGCCCGTACGTCTCTCTTTCATCACCGAGATGACCTTGGGTATGACATCTCCGCTTCTTTCGATCAGGACATGATCGCCAATCCGGATGTCTTTTCTTTTGATTTCATCCTCGTTGTGGAGAGTCGAGCGGCTGATCGTCGTTCCCGCAAGCTTTACAGGGTCTAGTAAGGCTACGGGTGTCAGGGCACCTGTTCGTCCCACTTGGATGATGATATCTTTTATCTGGGTCGTGGCTTGATGGGCCGGAAACTTGAAAGAGATGGCCCAGCGGGGAAATTTTGCCGTCGTCCCGAGCTCATTTCGCTGGGCTGTCGAGTTGACTTTGACGACGATCCCGTCGACATCATAATCCAACGTGTTTCTTTTCTCACGCCATTTTTCCCAAAAAGAGATGATCTCATCTAGAGAAAGACAGAGGCGTGAGCTGGGATTTATCTTGAACCCCAATTCTTTCAGCCTGTTCAAATTTTCCCATTGATTCTTGAGTTCCGCTCGATCGATGAAAATCGTATACAGGAACACATCCAATCGGCGAGAGGCCACCACCTTGGGATCGAGCAGACGCAAGGAGCCGGCCGCCGCATTCCTGGGATTGGCAAAGAGTGACTCTTCTCTCTCCTCTCGCTCTTTGTTGATCCGGCGAAAAGACTGGAACGGGAGATAGATTTCTCCTCTGACTTCGATGTCCCGGGCGTCTTTTATTTCGAGCGGAAGGCTTCTTATGGTTTTTACGTTAGAGGTGACATCATCGCCTCTAAACCCATCGCCTCTGGTCACGGCTGAGGCGTACTTACCGTCCCGGTAGAGGGCAGAGATACCTAAACCATCAATTTTGAGTTCGGCGACATACTCGATCTTTTGAGAGGGAAGGATTCTTTTGATTCTTTCCTCGAACTCCTTTAGCTCCTGGACACTGTAGCAGTTATCTAGGCTGAGCATCGGGCTTGAGTGTTCGACAGAAACGAATCCCTCGATGGGCTGTTCCCCCACCCTTTGGGTGGGCGACTCTGGTGTAATCAGCTCAGGAAATCGAGCCTCGAGATCCTGGAGTTCTTTGACGAGCAGATCAAATTCGTAATCGGAAATCTGGGGATCGTTATCGACGTAATACTTCTTTTCGTGGAAGACGATGTCTTTCCTGAGTTTCTTGATTTTTTTCTCTGCGTCCCGGAGAGAAATGGGGTTCATATCCGCTTTTTTCTCCTGATGATATGTCGAGCGCCGTCTCGAATGGCTGGACGGATGAATCATATAATAGTCAGGTGAAAAGTTCAAACTCACTGAGGCGTAAGAAATCAGATCGGTTATGATTTATTTTCAAGATCGGCATCTGACGAGCTGGATCGATGGGGAGGGAATTGTGATGAAAAAATAGGGGATGATACCGAAATTTTCCTGGTTAAATCGGTGAGATGAAGATTTAACTGATGCCCAGTTTTGTTTTTGTCTGGTCGATGAGCTGCTGGAATTCCTCAAGAATGGCCTGGGCCTCAGCTTCGAGTTTTTTGATGGCCGCTTCTTCTTCCTCGATCTGGGACAGCAGCCTCTGCATCTCTTTTTTTTCTTGGTCGGAAAGGTCTTCTTCGGCCTTATCCTGGAATTTGTCGTTGAACTGAGATGTCAACTTTTCCAGGTTCTTTGTTTTGGCGTTCATTTCTTTGACTTTTTCGTTATAATTCACCTTTCCGTTTCCGTTGAAGAACAGTCTTTCTGCCAAGGTCATGGCCTTTTTCGAGTTTTTGGTAGAGAGGAAACTGGCTTGGAGCAGATAATCTATGGCTTCTGGACGGAGAGCAAGATTCTTTTCTGCTTTTCCGGCCAGGATGATTCCGATATTGTAGGCGATTTCGCCGCTCTTTTGCTTTGTATAGGCTGCCTTGAATTGCTTTAAGGCGGCATCTTTTTTTCCGTTTCTGTAAAGAGTTTTGGCATAGTAGGTGCAGCTGGCGAAATCCTTCAAAGCAGAGCAGGCGATTTGGAAGGCTTGTTCCGCTTCCGGATAGTATTTAAAATCATAAAGCGATTTGCCGACTTTTTTTAGGTCCTTGGCGATCTGCTTATCTTTTAGAAATTTGAATGAGTTGGCGTAGGAATTGACGGCACCCTTGAGGTCCTTGGCTTTTTCTAAGGCTTGAGCGTGAGCATAGTAACCGAAACCGATAAGCTGATTCCAAGATTTGGCAGGCGTTTGTGAGGATTTGTCGGCTTTATTCTTCTTGGCAATCTGAACAACCTGGAGGGCATAATTTTTGGCCTTTTCCAAGTTCTGGCCAGATTTTCCGTACAGCCCTGAAACCGTTACATACAGCTGACACAGGGTGAGATCATCCAATCCGCCTAGGGCTATGGCCTTTTCTCCGAAATTGAGAGTCTCCTGCGCCGACTTTCCCTTATAAGGAAGGAGACAGAGATGGGCGTAGGCATGATTCTCGTATTTGGATCCTTGACAATTGGCAATGTAATTTTTGAGGAGGGTGTACTTTTGGGCAATCTCGGCTGCTGTCATGGCCTTGACGTAGGACTCGTCACAGGAAGAGCTTTGGCCGAATAATGCTGGACTGATAAATAGAATCATGAGCGATATAACTAGCGTTGTTTTTTTCATCTTCAGACCTCTCATCGGATTATTTCCATTAATTACTCCGGAAATGAAGGAAATCATAGCGTGCCGAAGGGGAAATGTCAATATTTCTCCCTTTCCGGCCCACCTCAATGATAGCAAAAAACGTGCCAAATTTGAAGCGCTGGTGTTCATCTCCTGGGCCGGAACAGGAGTCGAAGAAGAGCTCCTTGGACATTTTGTGTGTCCTCAGATAGAATGGGCACATAGGAATGAAGAACAAAGAAGATTTCCCGGCGTTTTTCCACGGTTCTGTTGGACGAACCCTGGAGCAGGACGTTGCTCTACGTGACCACTCTCGCTTTCGGATAGGGGGAACGGCGGATTTTTTCTTCGACGCTGCTTCTTCTGCAGAACTTGCGGCCTCAGTCCGTTCGGCACGACAATTCTCTCTTCCTTACTATGTGATAGGAGAAGGATGTAACCTGCTGTTCGATGATCAAGGATTCCGGGGTCTTATCATCAAAAACGGAGTCCGGGGGATTTCCCTGGAGAAGGAAACGGGAAAGGTTGAAGCCTTATCCGGGACGCCGTTAGAGGATGTGATCCATCTCTGTCTAGAGGAATCGCTGATCGGGTTGGAGGCCTTAGCCGGGATTCCGGGGACAATCGGAGGCGCTGTCTTCAGTAATGCGGGGGCCTTCGGGTGCTCGATCGGTGACTTTCTGAAGGAAGCGTTTCTCCTCGATGAAAAAGGACAAGAGAGACGAGTCAACAGGGAATATTTTGCCTTTGACTATCGATACAGTTCTCTAAGAAAACACCACAGCCTCATCCTGAAAGTCATCTTCGTATTGAGGAAGGGGGATAAAGAGGAGATAAAAAATAGAATCGAGGACATTCTGGAAAAGAGAGGTCAAAGGCATCCCTCCAAAGACACGGCTTATGCCGGAAGCTACTTCAAGAATCCTGTCCTGCCCGATGGAGAAAAAGCCGTAGCCGCTGTTCTCTTAGAGGAAGCCGGGGCCAAGGGACTCAAGATCGGAGGGGCTGCTGTTTATGAAGGTCACGCCAACTTCCTCATCAACCAAGGAGAAGCGACGGCGGAAGATATCCTATCCTTGGCTCAGGAACTGAAGCGGCGGGTCAAGGAAAAACACAACATCGAGCTGGAAGAAGAGGTTATTTTCCTGCCAGCAGATTCTTCAATGCTTTGAATTCTTTGGCAGAAAGTCTTCTGTCTTCCTTGGCCATGGCCAGCGCGTGTAAGGAGAGCGTGGTGTAGATCTGGCGGTATTTGGGGAAAGCGCGCAGGGAGCGGAGATGCTCTTCCACAGAATTTTGGTCACCTCTTACCACCGGCCCCGTCAGGGACGAACGGATGTCAAATTTCTTTACATTATGTAAAGTCCCTTGAACGAGCGGCAGCAGAATTCGGGAGGGGTTATCTTCGAGGCCGATCTTGCCGAGCAGAGAGGAGGAGGCCTCCAAAAGAACGACCAAGAGGTTAGAAGCCATGCTGCAGGCCGCATGATAGAGGGGTTTATCCTCCGCATCGAGGAGGAGAGTTTGACCTCCAAGACAACGGACAATTTTTTTCCCCAGAGACTGGGCTTGTGAACATCCCTCAAGCCCAAAATAAATACCCTCGAACTGTTTCAGATCTGCCGTTTTCTGAGCAAAAGACTGGACGGGATGAAGGGAGGCAGTGAAAGCTCCTTTTTCCTCGAGGGGACGGAGGAGTCTTGAGGACTGAAGGCCGCTGGTGTGAAACACGTACTTTTTCGACCAAGCGAGATGGGATTGAGAAAGCTCTTGAGAGACGAGTTCGATGGCTTTATCCGGCAGACAGAGAAATATGAGGCTTCCTTGTCCGGCTGTTTTGACGGCAGATGTCGATGGCTGACCGGTGCCCATAATTTTTTGACTTTCTCGGGCGGAGTCCCTCCTTCGGCAGGAAAAGGCTTTTAT
>CAYGBF010000395.1:0-9289 GCA_964348035.1 uncultured Eubacteriales bacterium
AATCCTCGAGAAAAACAGACAGATTTTACCTTGTTATGCTGGTTTTATATCGGCTCAGATTGCTCCCGACGGTGAAGTTTGGGCTTGCTGTACGAAGGCGGAGAAAATGGGAAGCCTCCGAAAGGAGAAATATGATTTTAGGAAAGTCTGGTTTTCAGAGGAAGCCAAAAAGATAAGAGGCCCAATCCGACAGAGACAATGTTTTTGCCCTCTTGCCAATGCCAGTTATACGAATATGCTCGTCTCCTACAGGACAATGGCCGCAGTCCTTAAACACATGGGCCTGAGCAAAATGAGAGGATACCTAAAGAAGGGCTGAATGTTCTGGCCTTCTGAAAGCAAGATGATTTCGGTATGATCGGATTTAAGAGAATAAAATTAGAAAGAATTCAACTGGAGATAATGAAGTCCAAGGGGATCTTGTCTGGATTGAAATGCGTTCAGCTCTCGGATCTGCATATCGCCAGGTATGGTCCGAATCAGAAGAAAATTGTTCACCTGGTGAATCGTGAGAATCCTGATCTCATCCTGATTACAGGCGATATGGTGGTCAACTATGAGAACGACTTTTCAGCCTGCATTGAGGTCCTCCGGAGGCTGAAGTCCCGGCATGGCCTGTTTGCCGTTTTCGGAAATTCCGAACACACTTTCAAACCTGTCCAGCATCTGGAAGAATTCGCCCTGGCTTTAGATGATATCGGGGTGACCCTACTGAATAATCGGCATATTGCATTGAGACTTAACGGGCAGGAGCTCTATCTGATCGGTGTCGATGATCCTTTCTTCCTGTTCGATGACTTTGAGACGGCCTCAGAAGGTGTCCCGCCGGAATCTCCGGCAATATTACTGGCTCATTCTCCTGATATTCTGTTTTCACGGGCTGATGCCCTGGTCGTCAATCTCTTGGAATCAGCCTCAAAAAAAGATCATTTCAAACACTGGGGGTGGGAAGACAGTTCTGCTTATAGCCCGGAGCATGGGGACGTTTATTTCGAGAGAGATGGTGTGCAGACTCTTCGGGTTCAGAGTCGACAAGTGGGTGTCTTCGTGGATACCATTCTTCTGAATCCCTACCCGGAACTCGATAAGATTCTCGAGGCTAAGGATTTTGAAGACATCGACCATCTCCTCAAAGACGAAGAAAGACGAGCTCAATACCCGGAGTTAATCGTGATTCCTGCCTCAGATGTTGAACGTTCCATGATCCATGGAAAATGGAAAAAGGAGCCTGATCCTTCTGCCCTGTTCCGGTTTCATCTGGATGATCTGCCCCTAGAAAAGGAGTGGCGGTTCCAGCCGGAAATAGACCCGAAAGATCATTTCGAAGCTGAATTCCAGGCAGATAAGAATGTCAAATATCATCTCTGGATTCGGATAAAAGCCTACAAGGGGAGCCCTCTGCGTGATTCCGTCTTTTGTCAATTCAGTGATTCAGTGGACGAACAGGGAAGAGAGAGATTCCGGATCGGAAAGCCTGCCCATTCCAAGGAAAGGCTCAAAGATATGGATCTCATCTTGACCGGACATACTCATGGTGGACAGATCAAGATTCCTTTTTATGGACCGCTCGTTACCCTGACTTCGATCGGGAAAAAGTATACGGCGGGATTGTATCACTTAGAGAAATTCACACTTTATGTCTCAAGGGGAATAGGTTACAGTACGGTACCCATCAGACTCTTCTGTCCTCCTGAGATAACGATTTTTGAATTCCGGTAAAACTGAGAGCGAGAGAGTATGGCCGTCTTTTTTGATAAGATCACAGGATACCACGTGCCTTCCATCCAATCTTCTGTATCTAAATCACTGGCTGAGCTCAATATCGATTTTAGAGGAAAAAAAAGTGCTTTCATAAAGGTCAATATCGTCCGTCCAGCCAAGCCACGATCTTGTGTGTCCACAGAACCTAGGGTTGTGGAGGCTTTGGTGAACGTTCTAAGAGAGAAAGGAATCGAAAGGATAGTCATCGGGGAAGGACCGGCGGCTGGAGTCAACGTGGATAAGGCTTTCCGCAAGTCCGGTTATCACCGTCTAGCCCGAAGAAAAAAGGTCCGCTTGTTAGACCTTCACCGGGTAGAAAGAGTCAAGAGAGAATGGTCCTTTGGTTTTCTGGAGCTTCCCCTGGTTTTGCTCAAAAGCGATCTCTACATAAACGTATCCAAGATGAAAACACACTTCCACACTGGAGTCACACTTTCCATGAAAAGCCAGCAGGGTCTCCTGACCCCCGAAGCGAAAAAGGCTAATCATAGGGATCATGATCTCCACCAGAGTCTGGTCGCCGTTGCCAAAGTCGTTAAGCCTGACCTCGTCATCATCGATGGTATCGAGTCGATGGAGGGAGAGGGCCCGACAACAGGGAAGAAGAAACATACAAAAGTGATGGTCTATGGAGACAACATGCTGGAGATGGACATGGCCTGCTGTCAATTCATGGGACTATCTCCTTTTCGGATCGAGCATCTCCGCTGCGCGACCGAGGAAGGATTAGGCCCTCCTGAGCCAGAAATTAAAGGGGAAGCCTTTGCCAGGCTTCGGACATGTTTTAAGGCACCCAGTCCGAAACCCAAACAGGTATTGAATTTCTACTCGTGGAAAAACTACAGAGCCTGTGCCGAGGATGACCACTGCTTTGAGGAGGCAATCCGTCTTGCTCTCCTTAAGCCCCGATATTGGTTCACATTCTTCCCGAAATTTATCTATTTTATCCTGTTTAAACGTTTAGACCTTCTTAGAGGGAAGAAAGCCAAGATACCCGAAGATCCTGGTCGCGTTCTTTGCCTCGGAGATTGCTGTCGGGACACGGCCCGTAAGTCTGATGCTTATCACGTTCCCGGATGCCCACCCAAGCCAGAAGATATCATAAAGACAATCTCCCGGATGAAGTAAGACATGATTTCTTATCCAAAGGTAAGATAAGAGATTTTTAGAGATAACCGATCTGGGTAAGAAAAATGGATAGTGTTGTTTCAGTAACTCGACTCGAAAAAAACGTTGATAGCTCTGTGAGAAGAGCCATCGATCGAGTAGGGGGGATGGCATCTGTCGTCGAACCAGGGGAAACAATTTATCTAAAACCAAATTTTGTTGCCCCACGGGCTTCCTCTCATGGAGTCACGACAGATTTTGAGATCATTCGGGTGGTGGCCGATGAGGTCCTCCGTTGCGGAGGTCGACCCATCATTTTCGAAACACCAGCCATAGAATTCGATAAGAGAAAAGTCTACCAGGCTCTGGGTGTCTATGACTTTACCAGGCTGAATAACATTCCACTCATCGAGAATTTTTCTGATTTAATCAAGATCCCTGTTCCGGGTGGAAAGGTGTTCAGGTCGCTTCGAATACCCAGAATTCTTGATAAAGCGAAGATCATTAACCTTCCCAAATTGAAAACTCATGTCTCAGCCAAGATGACATGCGCGATGAAAAACCTCATCGGATTGTTACCCGATTCTGAGAAGAGAAGAGTGCACATTCGAGGGGTGTCTGCTTCTATCGCCGATCTAGGCAGAGTCTTCAAGCCCATCCTGACTGTGGTCGATGCGATGACCTGTCTGGAAGGAGATGGTCCAACTTACGGAAACAAAGTGGATTTAGGGCTAATCATTTCTGGAAGAAACATGGTGTCTGTTGATAAAGTCTGCAGTCAGATCATCGGCCTTCCTTGGCAAGAAGTGAAATATATAGATTTAGGGGATGGGAGCCCGAGTCAAGAGAATGTCCATGTCGTCGGAGAGCCTGTCGAAGAAGTCAAGACGCGTTTTGATATCCCTCAGAAAAGCGTTTTCTTCCATCTGGGATTTAGACTGATTTATACACTCGATGTTGTGTTTTCAAAAATCTTTTCCAAACCCTTTAATCGATTTTTATACAGCACTGGGCATGTCGGGACCAACCCGAAGATTTTAAGGGAGCGGTGCGACAGATGCGGGGACTGTATCGAGGCCTGTCCCTTCCCGAGCGCATTGAATATTGAAGGCTATAAAGTCAATTACAAGAGTTGTATTCGGTGCTTGGAATGTTATCTGGCCTGTAAGCGAGAGGCCATATCCTTAAAGGGTATTTCAAAGCCGAGAAAATGACGAGCAGGTCCATATCTGCCTTCTTTCCCGTGTTGAATGAGGAGGGCACTGTCGCCAGGTTGACAGGAGATCTGGTTGATATTCTCCGTCCTCAGTTTCAGCAGCTGGAGGTCATTATCGTTGATGACGGGAGTACTGACCGAACCGGGGAGATCGTCGATAGACTCTGCACAGAGAACGATGGGATTGTCAGAGCGGTCCATCACCGGGAGAGTCAGGGTTATGGCAACGCTCTAAAGGCTGGGTTTAATGCAGCGCGTTTTGACCTAGTTTTTTTTACTGATGGGGATTATCAGTTTGATTTGAGTGAGCTTGACAAGGCTTTTTCCTTAATTCAGGATTCCGACATCGTCGTGGGGTTTAGGCTGGACCGGAAGGATTCAAAACTCCGCATCCTGTTGGCCAAAGGGTATAATCTGCTGGTGCGATTTTTGTTCGGTGTGAAATTGAAGGATATCGATTGTTCCTTCAAGTTGTTCAGACGGTCGGCCTTAGAAAGGATCAACATCGAGTCCCAGGGATATTTCATCGATACAGAAATCCTGGTCAAAGCAATAAAATTGGGGCTGATGATAAAGCAGTTTGGTGTTAAACACCTCCCGAGGACTTCTGGGGTATCCAAGGTGAGGATGAAACACATTTTCTTAACTCTTTACGAGATTGGTAAACTCTGGAAAAGAATCAACAGAAAAACAAAAAATTAAATTAAGTGTCAATAAAGGTTCTGCTCATTAATCCCTCGATCACTCAATCAGAAGTCTATGCCCAGTATTCGGAAGCAGCTCCCTGTCTTCCACCCTTAGGGCTGTGTTATCTAGCGGCAGTTCTGTTAGAGAAGGAGTACAAGACAAAGATCATAGACTGCGTGGCAGAGAGTTTGACCTGGTCTCAGCTGGAGAAGGAAATCCAGACTTTCAGTCCCAATCTCGTGGGAGTGACGTCCACGACGGTTTCTTATGAGACAGCCCGCTCTCTACTCCAGGACATAAAAGAGATGAATCCTGAGATTAAGACTGCTCTGGGTGGGGCTCACCTGAGTGCTCTTCCCTCCACGACGATGGAGGAATGTCCGAGCGTAGATATCGGAGTTTTTGGGGAGGGAGAATACACCCTGCTGGAAATTGTCCAGCGCTTAGAGAGGGCTCAATCTTTGGCTGGTGTGAAAGGGGCTATCGTAAGAATAAACGGGAAGTTAGTGGAGAATAAACCTCGGGAACCGCTGAAGTGCTTAGATGAGATACCTTTTCCGGCTCGGCATCTGCTTAAGGACCTCCGTATGTATTCTCATACGCCGTTTAGAGGAGCTAAGTTTATGACCACGATGGTCACGAGTCGAGGCTGTCCTTTCCAGTGCGGGTTCTGTGACCAATCGGTGTTCGGAAGGATTTGGCGTTACCATAGCGCGGAATATGTGGTTGAAGAGATGTCTCTTTTGCATAAGGAATACGGTATAGATTTCATCTCGTTTGAGGATGATAATTTCATGCTGTCCAAGGCGAGAACTGCAGCCGTTTGCCAGAAAATAATCAAGAAAGATTTAAGAGTTTCCTGGTCTTGTTTGGGACATACCAATGAAGTGGATGAAGAAGTCCTGTCCTTAATGAAAGAGGCAGGATGCGTGACGATCTACCTTGGAATTGAGAGTGGTTCCCCCAGGATTTTAGAGCTTATCAATAAAAATGTGAGTCTGGAAGGGATCAGAGAGAGCGTGGAGTGTATCAAGAAGTACGGGATTGATATCACAGGTTCGTTTATATTCGGCTTGCCGACCGAGACCAGGGAAGACATGGAGAAGACGATCGATTTCGCGTTAAGCCTTCCCCTGGACGGGGTCACTTTTTTCGTGTTCACACCTTATCCCAACACACCGCTGAGGGATCTGGCTTTTCAAAATGGAAGAGTCAGTAAAGATTGGAAGGACTATTCAGGACATCCCAACTCATTGCCTTTCGTTCCAGATGGAATAGACCAGGAATATCTCTTGGACATTCAGAGACGGGCATACAAGAAATTTCTTCTCAGGCCGCGCTATCTCATCAGACATTTAGGGACTTTCACCAACCGACAGACGATGAGAAAGGGCATCAAATTCTTGAAAGGGCTGATCGCCAAATAAGGCTTTAAGATCTTTACTCTTGGGAACAAGTTGATAGATTCATCTCCTGTTCGAGTCGATGTCGTCATTCCTGTTCTAAACGAAGCCCACGTGTTGAGAAAAAGCGTGGTCACGGTCCGTGATTTTCTCAAGAAGAATATTACGTATCGATGGAAAATCGTCTTAGTCGATAACGGTTCGACAGATGGGACGTTCGATGTCGCTCAAGCTCTTTCTCGTGAGTTTGAGGATGTAGCGTTTGTCCATCTGAAAGAGAAAGGGCGGGGACGGGCTCTCCGGGAAGCCTGGCAGAGGAGCCAGTCTGAGGTTGTGCTGTACACGGATGTGGATCTTTCGACAGGACTAGAGGCGCTGCCCAAATTAGTCAAGGCTTTGATAGAGGAGGGGTATGACATCGCCATCGGGTCGCGCTTGGCCAAGGGCGCCAAGAGGAAAAGATGTTTTAAGAGGGAAATCACTTCCCTGGCCTACAACCTTTTTTTGAAATCAGTCCTTTTTACCCGGTTTACCGATGCTCAGTGTGGATTCAAGGCGGTTAAAAGAGAAGTCGTAGATAGAGTCGTCCCTCAGGTAAAGGATCAGGGGTGGTTTTACGATACCGAACTCCTAGTCCTGGCTGAGAAGCAGGGATATAGGATCAAGGATATTCCCGTGGTTTGGATTGAGGACGATGACAGCCGAGTGAAGATTATTCCCACAGCCTTAAAGAACATCCGCGGAGTGTTCAGGCTGCGATGGTTGTTGACCACGAATCATTTTAGAAAAAAGAAGATATTGAGGCCTCGGTGATCTAATGAAAATCGCATTGGTCAACCCGTTTCAAATTTTCCTGGTTAACAAAGCAGGAAAGATCTATAACAGAGTCTGGCCACCACTGGCCCTTGCCAACTGCGGTGCGTTACTGGAAAGCCAAGGACATCAGGTTAAAATTATCGATGCCAATGCCTTAAAGCAGTCCCCTGAAGAAGTCGCTCAGGAAGTCGTTGGTTTTGATAAAGTCTTTATCTCTTCTTCCAGCCTCGACCGCTGGCAATGTCCCAACGTCGATATCGGGCCCTTTTTAAACACGGTGGCCAGTGTAAAAAGGCAAATAGATGAAGTCTATCTCCTCGGTGTGCACGGGACTGTAAAACCCGAGGAGTTGCTGACTCAAACTCAGGCAAGGGCACTCATTCGTGGCGAACCAGAGATGACCATCACCGAGATTTGCCAGGGAAAGCCGCTTAACGATGTGATGGGTGTTGCCTTTCTTGAGAATGGGAATTTAATCGTGGCTCCAGATCAAAAGCCTCTCAATCTAAATGATTTGCCTTTGCCTGCCTTTCATCTTCTTCCCTTGGAAAGATATCACTATGAAGCCTTAGGGAGGAATTTTGTCTTATTCGAAGGATCCAGAGGCTGCTCTTTTCAGTGTGATTTCTGTCTCTTGGCGATGTACGGGAAAGGAATTCGGAGAAAATCTTTTGAGAAACTCGTGCATGAAATCGATTATGCTGTTTCTTGTTTTGGTGTACAGACAGGCTATTTTATAGATTTGGAATTTACATTATTTCGGTCCCAGGTTGTCGATCTCTGCGAGTATCTTATCAAGAAAAAATATGATTTTCGCTGGACCTGTCAGACAAGATTTGATCTTGTAGACGAGGCGTTATTAGAGGCAATGGAGAAGGCGGGATGCCGTTTGATTCACTTTGGGGTTGAAGCAGGGACAGACAGACTTCTCCAGAGCATCAATAAAAAAATGACAGTCAAGCAGATTGAAGAAGGAATGGAGATGGTCCATAAGACAAAGATTGAAACGGCTTGCTTCTTCATGCTCGGATTTCCCGATTCCACACGAGAAGAGATAGAAGAGACGATTGATTTTGCCAGACGCTTAAACCCGACATACGCACTCTTTCACCTCACCGTTCCCTATCCAGGAACGCCCCTGTACGAGAAATTGCCGGCCTGCGGAAGGGATGCTGCTGATGAGAATCTCTATCCTGAAGCTTGCCTGAAAGGAAAGGAGTTAGAGGCGTTAAAGAGAACTGTAAGAAATGCCTATCTTGGATTTTATTTGAGACCGAAATACATATATTCCAGGCTGTCAAGGGGAGAATTTCGCTCTCTCTACCGGCAGGTCAAACTCTTTTTGGAATTCCTGTGATTGCCTATTCGGGGTCGATTCTCTGAATCTGCAGGGTTCATGTTCCTCTGAAGGAGAGGATGCATCCCGGACATCACTTCGATTGAAAGATGATGATGAGTCGAAAAGACGGGATTATTAGTTTCTTTTTGCTGTTTCTTGGCTTGATCACGAGAATTCCCTTTGCCAGCCGCATGCTCCATCACAGCGACTCTGTCCGATTTGCTCTGGCCATGGAGCATTACGATGTTACCCAGATGCGGCCGCATGCTCCAGGCTATATCTTGTATGTCATAAAAGCCAAGGTCCTGAACATTTTCATTCATGATGCTCGTGTGAGCTTGGTGACTGTAAGTATTATCGCCAGTGCTCTGACCATAGTCCTCCTTTATGTCTTAGCCTTGAAGATGTTCGGGCGCTCGACTGGAATGATCAGTGCTCTTCTCTTTGCGAGCTCTCCTTTGTATTGGTTCAACGGGGAAATGCCGTTTACCTATGGATTAGAAGCTTTCTATGTCATTATTTTTGGTTATTCCTGCTATCAAATAATCATCGGAAAAAGTAAATGGTGGCCAGTTGCAGCCTTATTTCTAGCCTTAGCGACTGGCGTTCGCCAGAACATCGCCATCATGTTTTTTCCTCTGTGGATATACACGTTGACAAGGTGTCGCTTCAAACACATCTTGGCCTCGTTCTTGGTTTTTGGTCTGACATGCTCATCCTGGTTTTTCCCGATGATCGCTTATTCAGGCGGATTAAAGAAGTATTTAGCAGCCGTCAATGCCCAGTTTAAGACATGGGTTTTGCACCCAGCTCCTTATCTTTTTGAGCTTAAAGCCCGAAGCCAAATTCTTGCCTCTTTCTTGTTTTCCAGTCTAAGCCTCGGTGTCCTCCCTATGATTTATTCCTTGGGACATTTCTTCCGGATACCATCCCTAATCAAAGATGTGAGATTGAAGTTTA
>CAYGBF010000396.1:0-2756 GCA_964348035.1 uncultured Eubacteriales bacterium
TCAGTTCTGGATGAAGGGATCTCTGACATTCATTGTTCTGGATCATCACCTGACCATACGAATCCAAGTCACCCTCGAGCAGAAAGTCTCGTCCGCGAGCGGCGAGCATCCTCATCTTCTCGATCATCTTGAACTGAGTTCCTTTTTTTGCCAGGAGGGTGATCACCTCTTCGTGCAGAGCGGTCGAGCTGTGGGGTTCGCCTAAAAAGATCAAGCAGAGCCTTCGGTCCATTTCTCCCCGAACCTGAGAACCCAGATCGAGCTTCTCGGTATCCGATCGGGGATATCTCTCCATCCGGATAAAACACACTCCTCCGTACGCAGCACAGATCTGGTCTTGGATGCCGCTCTGGAGTTTTAATTTTTCTGTTTCAACCCGATGGGCAAGAGAGACAATCTCATCCAGGGAATGTTGTTCGGGGGTGAGGCGGTCGAGTCCTCCGAGAAGAGCCACACAGACAGAGGCTGAAGTCCCCGTCGAGCTGCCCGCCGGGGTTTCGGAATGGATCCTGATATCCAGGTCGATGTCCTCGGGAATGGGGAGGGAATTGAGAGCTCCCTGGAGAAGGGGATGCGTCTTGTAATCAGGCCGATCAGGGTTGACTCGGAACGTGTCCCCGAAATTCTCGGCCCGGACCAGAACCCGATTCTCCTTCTTGGCTCTGTTCTCGGAGACTTTGATTCTGACGTTGACGGCCGGAGTGACCGCTACATTGAGAACATTTCCCCATCCAGAAAACCAAGTATCGGTCCAGCCGCCGATATCGTTTATCCTCAACGGGGTCGTGGACCTGATGATCTTGAAGATGTTTTTGGCCTGAATTTTGCTCTCCTTGCAGTAGAAAGGACGGATCCAGTTCGATCTCTGTCGATCTTGAAAACCGGCCGAAAACCTCATCTGTATAACACAACACAACCATGATTTTGTCAAGATAAGCGGGCTAGGGTTCGGGGAATGTCTTGATCATTTAGTTTTGACATCTTTTATGGGCTGTGCTATTTTTTCCAGAAGAAAAAATGATGACGATGAGAGGAGCAGAGAAACTTTCGCACGGAAAATCAGGCCTAGACTCATGGTGCTGGTGATGATACCTGGAAATGATAGACCGATGACCGCCCAAACAGGCTCCAGTCTGTTGAAACAGATTTTAACTGTAGGAATGGCTCTAGGAATCTTCCTGTGTTTGACGAACTGCGCGGGGGAAAAGACCATCACTCTGATCCATTCGAATGATATTCACGGTACTATCCAGCCCTACCAACACAAACAGGAGGGGACGGAGAGGATGGTGGGGGGGATGGAGGCCCTGAGCCATTATATTAATGCCCTCCGGGCCGATCAGAAAAACGTCCTGTTGATCGATGGCGGAGATTTGATGACCGGGACTTTGGCTGCAGATATGGAGTACAAAAATGTTAGGGGCGGGGCCATGGTTGAGTTCATGAATAGGCTGGGATACGATGTCATGGGGCTGGGGAACCATGAGTTTGATCTGGGGCAGGACAATGCCTTAAAACTCGTCCGATTAGCTCGTTATCCCTGGTTGATAGCTAACATCATTTATCAAAAAAATGGTCAAAACTTTCCCGTCCCTCCGTATCACATCTTCGAGAGGGCGGGATTAAAAGTGGGTGTTATCGCCGTGATGGAGGAAAATTTCTTGACCGAGGTTCACAAGGAGCGCATCGAAGGGCTGACGATCACGCCCATTGTTTCTACCCTCAATGACCATATCAAAACTCTTGATAACCAAACCGATTTGATCGTTGCCCTCGTTCATTCCGCGTTCGAGGACGCTCTTAAGGTGGCCCGGGAAGTCGGGGGGATCGATGTCGTCCTGGTGGCCTCGGAGGATGGAAGGTTCGAGGAAGTGGACGGCGTATTGGTGAAATCCACGTGGGGGCATCAGAGAACGCTCGGCTTACTCAAGCTGGAAGTGGAGCAGGACAAAGTTGTTGGATACGAAGAAGACCTCATCTGGCTGTGGGCAGATATGTTGTTAGAACCCTCCCCAGAAGTGTCAACTCTGGTTCAGGAGATCAAACGGTCACTCAAAGAGGAGTATGCACGGATCATCGGAACCTGTGCTACGGATTTGAACAAGTGGAATTATCCCATTCATAACTCGCCGGGTGAGGTTATCCTCGGCAACTGGATTGCGGATGTGATGAGGTGGAAAACGGGAACTCAAATTGGCCTCACCAACACCGGGGGAATTCGAGCTGGGCTCGATGCAGGACCTATCACCAGGGCTGAGATCTTCAATATTTGTCCGTTCCACAATACTCTGTTTGTCTTCGAGCTCACAACACGTCAAATGAAAGAGATTCTAGAGCGTGATGTAGAAAGAGGAAAAGATCGTTTACAGGTTTCAGGTTTGAGGTATAAATATTATCCAATAGGTGCCCGGCCTTACGGAAAAAGAGTCCACGAGATGGAGGTTAATGGTACTCTCGTGGTGAAGGAGGGGAGAGTTCTTTGGCCCGATAAAATTTTCACGGTTGTCAGCAATGATTATGTCGTCGGGCAGGCCCAGGAAAAATATTTCGGGTTTCCGGTTACGGAATCTTATGATACAGGTTTTATCCTGGATCTCGTCTTGATGGAATGGCTGGAAAAGCACAAGCTCCTCGATTATAAAACCGAAGACAGGATCCTCAGGATCATCGATCATCCCTAAGATCAGGACGAGTTTGTTTTGTCCTTAACGAGCCACTCTTTTTTTCGGGGACAGCGCAATTGATTTCAGATCGAT
>CAYGBF010000397.1:0-5387 GCA_964348035.1 uncultured Eubacteriales bacterium
TCTGACCCGCATTTTCGATAGCCTCTTCTACAGAATCATAAACTGGAACTCCGTAGACCTCTTGTCCTCCTTTTCCTGGAGTCACTCCAGCCACGACGTTTGTCCCGTAATCTTTCATCAGATTGGTGCGGACCATCCCTTCTCGGCCGGTGATGCCCTGCACACACACTCTAGATTTCTCGTCGACTAAGATGGCCATTTTATATTCTCATTCCAAACAGAACATCATTTCAAAAAGAACGTCATTCCAGCGGAAGCAGGAATCCAGATATAAGAATCTTTCATTTTTCCGGTTTCTTGCTTCAAAGTCCCTTCCCCTTTATTATTTCCTCCCTGTATTCCTTAAGTCCTGGGATCGGGAGATGGATGGAGATGGCTTCCTGTTCATGGAAGGTGCAGAAGATCTCGCAGGCTAAGCATTCGGTACATCTCCCTTTTCGGGCCTCCTCAGGAGTCACAGCCAGGACCGGTCTCTCATCCTCGAGCTTTAAAATCTCCGGCTTGCAGGCTTTGATACAGCCTTTCGTTCGACATTCCGCGCATTTTTGATGGTCGAAGAAGATTTCTCCGGTGATCGTTTGAAATGAATAACATCCAGGAGGAGGCGTTGGTTCGACAATCGGCACTACTCGGTGTGATTTGTATGTATTTTCCTTGATCAGCTCAGCCATCCTCTGGGCACAGAACTCGGGAGCGTCGTCGCGGCCGTAGCCTTCAACCTTGGCTGGAATCTCTTTTAGGTAAGACCCGAGGATTTCGATAGCCAACTCCTCATAATTCCCGCCTAGACGAATGACCCCTGGAATTGTGAGACGTTCTTCCCGGAACGCCTTGACCAATCCCCGCGCCGAATGATATTGTTCCTGGCTGGCCACACCAGATCCAGAGGCGAAATAGCCTTTGATATTGGGCTGGGAAAGGATGATTTTAGCCGCCCGGTAGACCTTACTCGCCGAGGGATTCCCGCTCGTGTCACAGTAATTGGCTAATTTAAATCCTTTACTGAGCACCGCATCCATGGACATCATCGAACCACCGCCACCGGCGCCGTTAAACCCGATGTAGTTCTCATCCTTAGGGATATCCTCGACCATCTGGAAGAAATAGAACGTGCCCCGGTGATCTTTCTCCTCGACCTGGTAGGCGATCTTTTCGAGCTCGGTTGGCGGCCGGTCGAATTCCCTGGCGACCTCGATTTCCAGCTCTGGGTGGCGGAAAGCAGCATAGTCATCGACTGTGAGATGACAATCTGCCGCGTATACTTGGCCGTCCTCTGTCACCACAAGCGGATTCATCTCGGCCGAGCGGGCATCATACTTTTGGGCGATACCGTAGAACTTTGTCAAAAGACCAGATAACCGTATCAGAAGCTTGCCCGATAGCCCCAACTTACGGATGAGATTCCGGACTTCATACTCCTTGAGTCCTCTGACGACATCAATGGGAATTTGGGCCACTTTTTCCGGATGCTCTCGAGCAATCTCCTCGATCCCCGTGCCCCCGACAGAGCTGAATATGAGCAACGGGCATTTCTGGGAATCGTCGATGACCAGGCCGACGAAATACTCGGATTTGATGTCGAGTTTTTCTTCGACCAGAACTTTATCGATCACAAAATCCTTGACCTTCATACCGAACAGTTCAGAAGCCATTGCTTCGGCTTCCTGGGGGGTTTGGGCAAACATGATCCCCCCTAAACCCGCCCTTCCGGTTACCCAGACCTGAATCTTCAAGACAACGGGCTTCTCGATTCGGGCGGCAATCTCTCGAGCCTCTGAAGGCGTCGAGGCGACATCCCCCTGAGGAATGCGGATGCCTCCCTCCTTGAGGAGCTTCTTACTCTGGTATTCGTAGAGTCTGGCCATCGTCGCTTCCTTCTTGGTCTAATATTATTCAAGCGGCGGTCTGATTTGTCAATGAGTTAAAGCTCTGTTAAATTAGGAGGGATGCTAACCCTGGGATTGTTGAAGTTGTAGACGCCCAGAAGAGGCTAGCGGCGTCAAAAAACCAATAATCCAGCTTAGGAATATATCTTAAACTAAATTATCCAAATTCGCTGCTGGTAACAATTCTATTCGCAGTCAGTGGGGGCGATGTTGTAGGAAGCGATCATGAGCGCTTCTTCTTCAGCCAGGACGTTGGCGATGATCTCGTAACCTGCTCTCTTCCCGATCTTGAGGATATCGACACTGCCGCAGCAGCAGGAAGCGATGGCGTTAAACAGGAATAGGGAAATGAAGATGGCGAACAGAAAAACGGCAATTTTTGCTTTGATGTTCATTTTTCCTGCCTTTCCCCATTTCCACCCCCTCATATATATATACGGATCTGCGCAGCACAAAGTTGTCATCTACAGGTGTGGAAGCCCAAAAAATACCTGTATTGACAGGAATCGTTATAAATATCTGGGATTATTGAGATTTTTTCGTTGTCATACGGTTTCAATATATGTAAAATAACGTGGGATCAAGACGGAAAAGGAGAGGATGATCCATACCTACATTCCCAGTAAGTTTACTCATTTCCAAGTCCCGTATTCTACATTCAAGATTAATCCCCTGGAATTACAGTCCTCTGATCTCAGGAAATACATGAGGGTTGAGATGATACATAGTGTTAGGATCTTTAAAGATTCTGCTTGAATAACAAAATAGATATGCGTAAATTCATCTCTTTGGACACCAAAGTTCAAGAGAAGAAGCCTCGCCGAAAAGGCAGAAAAAAGGTCTGGCCAAAAAACTGGGAAGTGTGCCTGTACGGTGACTACCCAGAATACCGAGAATTCACGAAATATTTTAGGACTCTTTGGGGAGCCAGCCGCTTCATGAGAAAAGTCCTGGGCAAAAACCGGGACTTCTACTGTGCCACGATCTGGCGGGAAAAGACTTCCCTGTTCTACACCTTTTACTGGAACGGTAAACAGATCATGTACTGGAAGTTCTGGAAAAGACCGTGGGTGTTCTCCCGCCGCCAGGCCAAGTTTTTGAGACTCGACAGGCAGGGGCGGACCGTCATCCGGCCTTTCCTGGAACAGGAGGCATGACCAGAGAGAACTGGAATCCTTCATCCCGACTCAATCCAAATCTTTGACATCAATTTTTCTCCTGTGCTATAAGTTTTTTTTACAACCACAATCCAGGCCATGATGTGATTCTCGATGAATGACAGACTGCACGTTTTCCGCCACCGCTGGTTTAAGACAGTCGGATTACTCGCTGTCTTGGCTGGACTCGCCGTTTACGGTTATCTCTACAACCCGGTGGGAAAGCTCAGCAAGTGTCTGGCAGATCCGGAACGGCACGATGGTCGGATTATCGGGGTCGGTACCGAGGCAAAAGTGGTCGAACTCCTGCCAGAGGGTTTCGTCATCCAAGAACTGGGGCAGAGGATCGCTGTTGCCGGTGACCTCCCGAAAGCGTCTCCCGGTGATTATATCCGGATCCGGGCGATCTTCCACAAGGAAGGATACCTAGAATTAGATCAGCTTTACGTGGCAAAAGGAAGACGGGCTAAGATTTTTGTCTCTATCGTCCCGGCCCTCTTGGTTATTTTCCTTCTTTTCCGGACCTACCGATTCGACTGGCGTCAACTGCTGTTCAGGGAGAGAATTTGATGCCAGACCTTGTTACTCACTTCGCCTCAGCTTACATCCTCAAGATTCCCGATCGCTGGGCCCGATTCCGAATCCCGTTTTATCTAGGCGCCTTGCTGCCCGACCTTATATCACGTCCGTGGATAATCCTCTACCCTCCATCAAGTTTTCTCGTTTACAGCTTACACACACCGTTAATGACCGCCATTGTCTGCCTTATCATAGCCCAGTTCTTCGAAGATAACATCCGATCTCAGGTCCGAGTGAATCTTCTTTTGGGAGTTGCTCTTCACTACAGCCTGGACATTTTCCAGAAGTATTTGACCGTCGGTTATCATTGGCTTTTTCCGTTCAGCTGGAAGAGCTTCGGGCTGGACCTTTTCTGGCCTGAAGATTCCGTCAGGTTCGTTCCCCTCTGGATCGGATTAATCCTGATTACCGAAGCTGTACTCCAATACAGAAAGAGACAAAGGAATAAAGAAAGAGCAGAAATTGATCATTGATCTGAAGGAAATTGACAACATTTTATACTGAAAAAGGGTATTGTCAATTCTTCCCTCCCCGTCATCCCTGTGTCCTTTCTTGTCATTCCAGTGGGGGCTGGAATGACGGAGGGTAATGGGTCCCTGCTACCTGCGAAAGCAGGTACAGGGAGGGAAAAATGGTGCTGGCTGTTGAGGAATCCAAGCAGAGTCAAGTGCGAGACTCACAGGAAACGCTGGCGCCTTGCCCAGCCAGCAAAACAAGGCTCTCTCATGATGACAAAAAGGAATTAAGGACTCAATCCTCTTTGAGGATGATTTAAGGGGTGATTTTTGTCTAAAACGCTGGCTGTGGGATCCTAAGCAAAAAAGGAGGACTGACGGGAGAGGAGCCCTGCCCAGCCAGCTCAGCAGGCTCACTAAGTTAGTCGAAAGATTCTCCAGTTCTTGCAGAGAAACTTCATATTTCCTCACCTCCACGGATCTGATCGAGCCATTTTGATATTGAAAAACGGACAGAAAGAATTTAAGCTATAAGGGCATCAGGAATGAAACTCAGCAGAGGAGTTATTCTTCCATGAGCGAAAAACCCAAACTGTGCAAAGAAGCCCAGGATGACCTGAAGACTTCGATCGAACGGATTGCGAGCTACCTTGAAGAGGCGATGAGCCTCCTCAAGAAGGGCAAGGAGGAATGTCTGGCCGAGGATTGGGATTTAGCCCCACCCGATGAAATAGAAAACATCATCGATAAACTCAGCCAGATGGTTCTCGAATTGAGACTAAAAATCTGATAAAGGATTGATACAAGTATGATACGAAAAAGATTGATTAAGAAAAAACTTCTGTGTTTTCTTGCGGCTTTTATCGTTGTTCTGGCATCAGCTGCCTCTGTCGGAATAGGGCGTCATACAGAAGAGAGGGACGCATTCCGGTTTGTCTTTGCCACCGACATCCATCTTCAGCCAGAAAAACATTCCATCGAAGGATTCAATCAAGCCATCTCTTACATAAACAACCTGAAACCGAAGCCTGACTTTGTCATAACAGGGGGAGACCTTATCGAAGACTCCTATGTGGAAGGCCAGGAAAGCGCCGCCAACCTGTATGACCTTTTCCTGAGTACTCTGGAAAAACTGGATAGGCCGGTCTACAACATCATCGGTAACAATGATTACGTCCAATGGAGCAAAAAGAGCGCTGGGAAGATATCGCATCCCGATTACGGGAAGGGCATGTTTAGAAGGCGCCTGGGTGAAGGGACGACTTACAGCTCCTTCGATCATGGAGGCTGGCATTTCATATTATTGGACT
>CAYGBF010000398.1:0-2574 GCA_964348035.1 uncultured Eubacteriales bacterium
CAGCGCTTCTGGAGTTCACCTGGGACAGGACGCCCTGCCCCTTCCCGCCGCCCGCAAACTCCTCGGTCCGGATAAAATCACAGGCATTTCTGTCAACACCGCGTCGGAAGCTCTAGCCGCAGAAAAGGAGAGTGCCGACTATTTGGGTGTCTGACCTGTCTACCCGACCTCCACGAAAAAAGACCTAAAGTCCATCCTGGGACCTCCGGGTTTAAAGGCCATAAGAGACACGATTCGCATCCCTATCTTAGCCATCGGTGGGATAAATGTTGAGAATGTGAGTGAGGTGATGGCCAGCGGAGCAGATGGTGTGGCTGTAATCTCGGCCATCCTCGGAGCCGAGGATATCGGCCGAGCAACACGAGAATTACTCGAGGCTATCCAAGGATAATAGAGGACGCCTTTTGATCTTCTATTCCGACCAAATTCGGATTCTTCTCTTGTCCCCGTTTTCTATCTGAAGTTCCACTCGGATGGCTCGGAGCGAGAACGGGATCTTCTCGGCCCATTCGACGATGATCACTCCCTGTCCGAGGTAATCCTCCCAGCCAAGATCGGAAATTTCCGGGCTCTTGTTCAGACGATAAAGGTCTATATGGTAGACTGGATATTGACCCTGATAGATATTAATCAGAGTGAAGGAGGGGCTGCAGACCTGGTGAACATCGCTCACTCCCAACCCAGCGGCTATGCCTTTGGCAAAGATCGTTTTTCCAGCCCCGAGTTCTCCGACAAGAAGGATGACTTCGGTTCCTTTGAAACCTCGGGCGAGGTTTTCAGCCAGAAGAAACGTCTCCCTTTCTGAACGGGTCGTGTGTTCTACTGCTTTTTTTAGGTTGCGTGATTTGGTTTTTCTGGAACTCATCTCCCCTACCGTCTCAGCCTCTTCAAGGCAGAGGGCAGATGGGTGATCAAGTTTCCAGCCGTAAGGGTTCTCTCCCCCATTTTCTCAACTCCGATATCTCCGCTCAAACCATGGGCGTAGACGGCTGACAAGATGGCCTCGAGGAGGTCTTCCTCCTGGATCATCATCGAGGCAATCATCCCGCTCAGGACATCACCTGTTCCGGCTGTGGCCATCCCAGGGTTTCCGGTGGGATTGATGTACATATATCCCTCTGGGGTTGCGATCAGTGTTCTGTACCCTTTGAGCACGAGGTAAAGTCCGTATTTTTGGGCAAACCGGGGGGCCAGCTCCAGTTTGTTCTCCACCACTTCTTTGGTCGTCAGGTTCGCTAGACGCGCAAATTCTCCCGGATGGGGAGTTAGCACCGTAGGCTGGTGAATAGATTTTAAAACCTGTGGTTGGGAAGCCAGGATATTCAAGGCGTCGGCATCGATCATCATCGGCACTTCTATCTGCGGCAGGAGAGAAAGGATTAACTCTGCAGTCGAGGAATGGGTGGATATTCCAGGACCAAGCATCAGACCATCCTTGCCTTCGAGTAAGTCCAGGATTCTCTCCAGAGCATCCGTAGAAAGGGTACCTTTCTCCGTTTCGGGCAGCGGTTCGGTCATCAACTCGACCATAGAACGGGCAATCATCGGAAGACAGCTCTCCGGTGTCCCGACCGTCACCAACCCCGCGCCCATCTTCAAGGCGGCCTTGGCTGCCATCGATGCCGCTCCTGTCTTACCGATCGACCCCGAAAGGATGAGCAGATGGCCGAAGGTCCCTTTATGGGAATCCCTTTTCCGGGCGGCAAAATGGGCTTGAATCTGCTGTTTCTCGATAAACTCGAGCTTTAACTCTTCGCTCTCGAACAGAAAATCAGGCATCCCGATGTCTCCCACGACCAATTCCCCCACGTATTCCTCGGCCGGAGGGAAGACATGAGCAATCTTGGGTGCGGCCAAAGTCACGGTCAAATCCGCCTTCACACAGGGGCCGATGATCCGGAAGGTATCAGAGGAAAGGCCGGAAGGAATATCGACCGCGACCTTGAACGCTCCGGCTTTGTTCAGGTCGTTGATGACCGTCGCGTATATCCCCTCAGCCGGCTTAGTCAACCCTGTCCCGAAAACAGCATCGACGATTATTGTGGATCCGAAGAGAGGTTTTTTCCGGCTGTGCCAGGCCTTACGGGTGGGAATTTCTTTAATCCTGATCCCGATTTTCTCGGCTATCCCGAGGTTCAGGGCGGCATCGCCTCTCACCTCAGATTTTTGCCCCACGAGCAGCACCTGAGGATCACAGCCCTGATTGAACAGATGGCGAGCGACAACAAACCCATCACCCCCGTTGTTTCCTTTGCCAGCGACGATCGTGACCCTCTCTTTTTGGATCTCGGGGAATCTCTCGATGATCGCCTGGAATATCTGAATCCCGGCATTCTCCATCAGGATGGGGCCGATGATCCCTAGTTCTTTGATGGCTTTCCTGTCAATTTCCTTCATCTGCCGAGAGGTGAGGACTTTCATCAGAGCTCCTTTATCGATAACTGAATGATTACAGAGATTTTACCACAAATAAGTAAGGATTTAGATGTTTTTCTGGTTCCTTTCTCACATAGGCGTACAGACAAACACCAATTTTTCGTCATTCCTGCGGAAGGAGGAATCTAGTCCTATCTG
>CAYGBF010000399.1:0-6203 GCA_964348035.1 uncultured Eubacteriales bacterium
TTCTCAGAGCATGACGGGTTCATAATACGTTTGTATGGAATTTTCCAGCTGAGCTGGGCTCTCCTGTTCTTTTTTGCGCTGAAGGATGTCGAAAAAAATCTGGCGATCATTAACAGTGCAATCATAACAGGGGCTATGGTGGTCGTTTTTTTTGTGATTTACCAGTTGGCCGTAATCAAATCAGGCTGGCATCTCTTGATTAATGCAGCCCTCGTACTTTCTTACACTGTGTTGCTTTTCCTCTGTAAGCCAAAACCCGTACGGCTATAGGATAAAGAAGGGCAGAATTAGCTCCTATTGCTGGGACATTTCCATCCAAATCCTGTGCATCAGGTCCGGGGGGATCATGATACTACAGTGGTAAAAACCTTCGTACAGCTCCAATCTGTTTCCGGAATGATTTTCATCCATAAATGGTTTGAGGAGCTCAAGTGCCTTGTGTCTACAGAGAAATGAAATCATTGCCAAATCCATAGAATATTACAAGAAGTCCTTCACTCCCTGGATAGACGCCGATCCCGGCCATCTCGAAGAGGAAGATGCGAGAATCAGGCTGGATGGGTTGAAGAGCCAATGACCAATATGGCGCGAAATTAATTATTTCACGCGTATGTTATTATTTTTAGACCAGGATAAACTTGATTTGCCTCCTCTTGTCGATTCGAGTCTTGATCATTACATTTAAAAAGAAAGTCTCCCCGTTTTTTACCGAACGCTGGTGGGATCCCAGCTGACACGAAGATTCTCGTGGAAAGAATCAAGGGTCTTCATATCTTCTTCTGAAATTTTAAAATCAAAAACATCCGCGTTTTCGCGTATCCTTCCAGGATGGGAAGATTTGGGGATAACCACGAGATCATGCTGCAAGGCCCAGCGGATGAGAATCTGGGCCGGAGTCTTCGAATACCGGTCGGCAAGGGATCGAAGCTTAGGATCATCCAACCTCTGGCCTCTGGTGAGCGGGCAGTAAGTTTCTAATTGTATGTTGCGTTCGCGGCAGAACTGGAGCAGGTCCTCCTGAAAGAGATAGGGATGGAATTCGACCTGATTCACGGCCGGGATGACGGAGGAACCTTCCAACAGTTCTTCCAAGTGCCTGATCATGAAATTGCTGACCCCGATGGCCCGGCATTTCCCGTCTACGAGAAGCGTTCCCAAAGCCTTCCAGGTTTCTTTCCGGATCCCCTCCACTGGCCAATGGATCAGGTAGAGATCGACGTACGAGAGCCCCAAGCGCCCGAGGCTTTTTTCGCAGGCTTTCAAGGCCTTTTGGTACCCGTGGTCGGCATTCCATAATTTTGTCGTCACGAAAATATCCTGACGCGGGATTCTGCTGTCCCTGATGGCTTTACCGACATCTTTTTCGTTTTCATAGATTTTGGCGGTATCGATATGTCTGTAGCCGGCCTTCAGGGCAGAAAGGATAGCCTGCTGAATCTCTTCGGCTTTTTTCATCCTGAACGTGCCCAGCCCGAAAATTGGTATCTCGACGCCGTTGTTAAGCGTGATCGTGGAATCGATACTCAGATCCTTCGTGGTCATGATGCTGCTCCTTCTAAAATATCAGTCCTCTTCATCGGACGGTCCACTCTTAAAGACCAGCTGCCCTCCAACATAGGTTTGTTCCACTTTAAGGGATAAAAATTCGAGAGGCGGTATGGATAAAATATCATCCGAGAGAAGGATGAAATCGGCTAACATTCCAGGAATGATCCGCCCCTTGATATCTTCTTCAAAACCGGAATAGGCCGCCTCCACGGTGTAGCCCTTGAGCACATCAAAACGCTCGAGGCATTGATCCGCATACCAGCCCCCTTCCGGCTCTCCGTCTGGATTTTGACGGGTCAGGGCCGCGTACATACCGTAGAAGGGGTTGAGGGTCTCACCGGGAAAATCGGAATTGAGGGTCAGGTGAACACCGGTGTCGAGAAAAGACCGCCAGGGGTAAGCGCCTTTAATCCGTTCCGCCCCCACCCGTATCTCTGCCCAAGGCATATCCGAAGTGCAGTGAGGCGGCTGCATACTCAGGACGAGATCTAAGGAAGCAAACCTCGGGATATCCCTGAGTGCCACGACCTGAGCATGCTCCACTCGCAGACGATGATCCTTAGTCCCAGGAACTTCGCTCAGGGCCCGGTCGAACGCATCCAGGGTCAAGCGATTGCCCCTATCACCGATGGCATGGACAGCCATCTGCAAGCCGTTCCGTAAAGAACGCTTCGTTAGCTCCCGCAGCTCTTCTTCTGAGGTCACGATAACACCCCGCTCTTCCGGAGCATCGCTGTACGGCTCGAGAAGAGCGGCTCCCCTCGAACCCAGGGCGCCATCGACAAAAACTTTGAGACACCGGATCGTCAGCAGGTGGTCAGGATCGACTTCAGGTCCAGTCTGGAGGAAAGGCTCTATCAGCGCTTCATCTGTCACATCCAGCATGACATAGATACGACATTTGAGCTTATTCCTCTGTTTCATCAACCGGAAGGCCTCCAGCATCCGGGCCGATGTCTTGGCCTCATGGATGGTTGTCAGGCCGTATTTTAGGCATTCATCCAATGCCAGCTCAAGAGCTTTCTCGGTTTGCTGAAGGCTCATCGGAGAGATATGAGATGTCACCAAAGATTGAGCTTCATTAGTCAAGATCCCTATCAGTCGTCCTGTCGTCGGTTCTTTGAGGATCTTTCCCTGAGCAGGGTCAGGCGTGTCTTCCGTAATCCCCGCCATCTCCAATGCCTTATCATTGACCCAGCTGGCAAACCCGTGCAAGCCCCTGAGATAGACAGGGTTTTCAGGAGATACAGAGCTTAACTCTCTGTTGGAAGGATATTCCTTCGCCCAAGCCCCCTCATCCCATCCCCAACCGATAATCCATTCTCCCGGGGATGTTTCCCCGACTCTCTCTTGAACTCTTTTGACAACCTCCTGGGGTGTCTGGACACCTTCTACATTCAGTTCCAGGAAACTCTGACCCAAGGAGAGGAGGTGACCATGGGATTCGATGATTCCCGGCATCACTGTTTTTCCTTTGAGGTCAATGACTTCTGAACCCGGATAGGCAGCCATGACTTCCTCGTTCGTCCCGACGGCCAGGAATTTTCCCTGGCCAATAGCGAAGGCCTCTGCCTCGGAGAGATCCTCATCCATGGTGATGATATGGCCGTTTACGAATACCTTCTCGGCTGAAGGGGTGGAGCCTCGTTCCTGGCATGTCCATCCCCAAACGAGGATTAACAAACACACCCATATCCTTAAAATCAGACCAAGATTCTTGACATTTCTATCCATGATGATTCCTTTTCGATGAGTGTTTTACAAACGATCTAACCTGCCGAGCCACCGCCGCCACCTCCTCCTCCACCGCCTCCACCGCTAAACCCACCGCCACCGCCAGAGGAGTAGTGGGCTGCCGAAGCGCTGGCCTGTTGGATGGAGGTGGACATCGCCTCGATACTCTGGATCATGCTCTCGATCCGGCCGGTGCTGATGAAATTTCCCCGGTTGAATCCATAATACCAGACTGGAGCCGCAGCTCGCTCGTCTTTAAAGATGACGGGGAGCATGTCGATAATCTTTTTGGCATTCCCGAAAATGATTCCGAAGACAAGGTAATGCTCCCACAGTTTGTAAGACTCGGGGGGGAGCTTCTTGAAACTCGAGAAATCGTCGAGAAAACGCTCGAGGGCTTTCCACAGTTCGTTCTCCCGAGCCCAATGGAAATCACGCCGTTTCATCTTGGGAATCAAGATGGCAGCTAGGACGATGAGGATAACATTTAAAGTCAAGACCGCCACAGGAAAGGTAGCGGCCATGAATATCTTCCGCATCCTCGTGCTGCGGGGTTCGATAAACTCTAATTTCTCAGCCTCTATTTCGACTAACTCCTGCCACTCTTTGTACCACTTTTGGAACTCCCGAGGCTTTTTCTCGAAGTATTCTTTAAGCTCTTCCAGATCAAATTTTGCTTCATCCCGCTCAGCATGTTCGACGACTGTGACAAACAGCAGCTTCAGGAACTCAACTTCGTAGGGAAACAATCCAGGATCCTGATGGAATTCCTTCTTAAGGATCACCGTGGTCCGGATCTCTTTCTTGGTTCTGAACAGCCGTCTGACCTCGACTACCTGATCATCCATCTCGATATATCCGCGCCGGGCCAGGTCAAACAGCGTGGCGGTGAAGCTTCGGGGAGTCACCTCCCGGCCTTCGCGAAGGAGGACCTCGACCAGAGCGGGCGAGAGTTTTGACGGGAGTTCACGCTGGTATTCTGGGATATCCTCGAATTCGTAATCCTTGCCCACTTTCTTCCAGTGATGCCCGTACAGGTAAAGCCAGATCAGAGATCCGACGACAAGCCAGAGGCCCCAGATGATGAGCACGAGGCGGATGACTCTTTTGTGCCTATCCCGAGCTTCCTGGGCCCGCATCACACTGTCGACTGTTTCCTGGACAAAACGGGCCTCTTCTTCCCGGATGGACTGGAGGGTATGACGGGTCGACCGAACGCCAGCGACCATCCCCGCCGGCCAGATGACACGGATTTCCACTTCCTGACGAGCTGCCAGATAGGGAACTCTAAAGCGAGCCGTTCTTAGGTCCACGATTTCAGATTTTCCAGAGAGAGGACCGTGTCCGAAGACCAGAATCTCATCTCTGTTGGCCACGGCTCGGGGAAGATAGACATCGATGATGACATTCTGGGCTGGTTTATCCCAACCGCTGCCGATAATCTGCCAGTAGAGTTCCGACACATCAGGATAGCTGGTAATACCACCCTTAACTAGATAGCGAAAGTGAAAAGTCCGTCGGGTGTTGTGAGCGGAATAGTACCATTTGACTTCGAACTGTTCCCGGCTCCGGGCGATTTCCGTCCTCAGAGGTCGCCCTTCTTCATCGAGAACCTGGAAGCCTTCGATTTTGATATCATACGAGTACCCATCTCTCTTCACGCGAAGAGGTATCCACAGCTTGGCCCAAGAAAAGCTTCCCTGGAAGTCATAGGTTCGGTATTCATCTACAGTAAACGAGCCATCGCGGGCGACCTTCACTTCGATCCTCACCTCGGGGAAGTAAAAGTTTTTTGACAGTCCTTGAACAGGAACGATAGGAAAAAGGAAGACCCCTCCCAACAACAAGAGAATGATGGCTGCTCGGATGGTTTTACGCGCACTCATTATCTGTCTCGATAAATCTCTCCATTAGTGTACAAAGAAAGATGATTATGTCAAATATTGTCCCCTAAAATGGACAGGCTGATCCAAACGTGTTCAAGAATACAGGAATAAAAAATAAAGAAGAAAAACGCAGAGAGAACAGAGATGGTTTTATAGAGATATCGGCCTTAAAAGCCGTCAAGTTATTCTGGCTATTTCCTGCCGCCTCCGAGAACCCGGGCGGGCAGGGTGATGATAGCTTTCAGCAGTTGGAAGACAGCATCGACCGTTATCCCGATCAGCCGGAAGGGAAGGAGAAGAAGCCAGACTATCGGGTACAGAAGCAGGGCAAGAAGGGCGAGCGGCCAACAGAAAATCAGTAGAAGCAGCCAAAGCAGAAATTTAGTCAAATTTGACCTCCATAATCCAATCGGCTGTTGATAACAGACCGTTTTTTTTCATTCATCTTCCATATCTATAAACGAAAATACCAGGAAAAAAGTTTAGCCATCCTCTCAGTTTGCCCTCTTTTTATAACCTATTTTCGGCCTCCAAGTAGATTTTGGCATTCGGGATAATCTCCTTTATTTTCCCTTCTATCCTATCGTTGACCTTCTCCAGCTCATCCACGATCAACTCATCCCTGTAATCGATCTCCATCGTGACCAGAACCTCTTCTGGACTGAGATGCATGGTCTTGAGGCTGATGATTTTATTAACCTCCTCGAAGGAATTCACGGCCTTGAGGATTCTTCTTCTTTTGAGGGGAGTCACGGCTTCCCCGACGAGGAGCTGTTTCGTTTCAAAGGCGAGAAACAAGGCGAATGTCATCAGCAGAACGCCGATGACGATCGAAGCGATGCCATCGATGATCAAAATCCCTGTCAAACGCACGAGCGTAATGGCCACAGCCGCGATCAACAGCCCGATGATGGCCAAGGCATCTTCTACAAAGACGGTCAACGTGGTCGGATCTTTACTGCACTTCATGGTCTCGAGGAAATTGCAATGCTGTTCTTCCTTCATCTCCCTCAGTAACTTTTTAAGAGCGATCTT
>CAYGBF010000400.1:0-3165 GCA_964348035.1 uncultured Eubacteriales bacterium
AGATTACGGTTAACTTCAGCCACGGTGGGCGCATGATGGAGTCGTTCCTGAGAGAGGATGGAGATGGCTTTGGCTGCCGCCCCACTCGCCTGAGCCACAACCTCAGGGATGTCCTTCGGCGCCTGAGCGGCTCCGGCCAAAAAAAGTCCCGAGCTGACACTCTCGACTGGTCTCAGCTTAGGATGGGCCTCGGCGAGAAAGCCATCCTTGTCCAGGGAGAGTTTGAGTTTCTTAGCCAGCTCTTCGGCTCCCTCGGAAGGACGCATGGCTGTCGCTAGAACCACCATGTCGGCATCGATCTCAATATCTTTTCCGGTCAGAGTATCGACACCCCAAACCTTGATTTTTCCTTTGTCCTCGAAAATCTTCGAGACCTTCCCCCTCAGGTAAATGACCTCGTCTTCTTCGACAGCCCGCTGGACGAATTCTTCGTATCCTTTTCCTCCAGAACGGATATCGATGTAAAAAATATAAGCTTGACCATCGGGAACATGATGTTTGTAGAGCATGGCATGTTTAGCGGTGTACATACAGCAGATCTTAGAGCAGTAAGCACAGTGCATTTCTGGATCGCGAGAGCCCACACACTGGATAAAAACAACCTCTTTGGGCTCCTTATGGTCGGAGGGCCTTAAAACCTTTCCCTGGGTAGGGCCAGAGGCCGAGCAGAGCCGCTCGAACTGCAAACCGTCTAAGACATCCGGGTATTTCCCGTATCCGTATTCGGCCATGTTTTCTTTATCGTAAAGATCATAACCCGTGGCTACGACAATGGCCCCAACCTCTTCCTCGATGATCTCTGGTTTCATGTCGTAATCGATGGCTTTTGGTTCGCAGACATCCGCACATTTACCGCAGGCGATCGGTAGAAGCCCCGGACAGTTCTTGATATCCAGAGTGTAAGTCGCTGGTATTGCCTGGGGAAACGGGATGTAGATGGCTCGCCGTCCGGTAAGGCCGAGGTCGAATTCATTCGGAACCACGACCGGACAGGCCTCCGTGCATTCGTCACAGAGGGTGCATTTCTCTTGATCGACATAGGTGGGTTTCTTGAGGATTTTAACCTTGAAATTCCCCACGTAGCCGGAGACGTCCTGAACTTCGCTGTAGGTTAACAGCTTGATTTTGGGGTGTTTTGAGACTTCCACCATCTTGGGTGTGAGGATACATTGAGAGCAGTCCAAAGTCGGGAAGGTTTCAGAAAGCTGAATCATGTGTCCCCCGATCGAGGGAGACTTTTCGACCAGGATCACCTCGAACCCACTGTTGGCCATATCCAGGGCAGCCTGGATTCCGGCTATCCCACCTCCGATCACTAGGGCTCTTCGAGTGACGGGAACAGTGATGGGTTCCAGGGATTCGTTCTTCTGGACGCGTTCGACAGCACTTTTGGTTATTTTAACAGCCTTTTTCGTGGCCTTGGACTTTTCTTTGTGCACCCAACTGCACTGTTCTCGGATGTTGGCAATCTCGCACTGGAAATCATTGAGTCCCCCAGCCTTGCAGGCATTCCGGAAGGTGGTTTCATGGAGAGTGGGGGAACAGCAGGCCACGATGACCTTGTCCAGGTTTTTTTCCTTGATGGCATCTATCATCATGTTTTGCCCAGGGTCTGAACACATGTAGACATAATCCTCCGAATGAGCGACCCCATGATGTTTCGCGAGTTCCTCGGCCACCTTCTTGACATCGACCGTACCCGCGATATTTATTCCACAATGGCAGACAAATACGCCTGTTTTTTTCATCCTAATCCTCTCAAAACGTCATTTTTAGATTTTATTTTTTCTGCTTGGCTTTCGTCGCTGTCCTGGTGCTTTTTTTTGGCTTGGTTTTTTTCTCTTTAGCCAGTATTTCTTTTCCGTAGTCATAACCTTTATCAAAAGCTCGGATGTTGAGCTCGAGAAAACGGCCGGGGACCAAACCCGGGAGCGCCTTTTTCATGGCCTCCGGAGAAACGGCTTCGGTTATGGCCGTGAAGAATCCGAGCATGACCAGGTTGGCGATGATTCGGTTACCCAGTTCCTCGGCGAAACGTGTCGATGGAATAGAATATGTTTTGATTTTTCTCTGGTCGGGTTTCAACCTTACCAAATCTGAATCTATGATCAGAACGCCATCATCCAGAAGCTCGGGTTCATACTTTTCGTACGCCTCCTGGCTCATGGAAACCAGGATTTCAGGACGCCCGATGTACGGATACAAGACACGGTCTTCGGAGACAACGAGCTGCGAACTGCAGGCACTTCCTCTTGCTTCGGGTCCAAAGCTTTGGGTCATCGTACCATGTTTTTGATCATACAGCGAGACGGCCTTGCCCGTGATCAAGCCGCAGCGGATGATTCCCTGTCCTCCAAAACCTGAAAATCTAATTTCAGTCATGTCTTCTCTCCGTAGGGTTGATATTTTTCGCCCAATTTCTTCCCGAGATGATCGTTCATGGCGTCGAGGAAGGTGGGCTTCTCGATATCGACGAATTTACCGACAGTGAGTTTTCCCTGGTAATCGATATCGAGTGTCTTGGTGTCAGCTCCATGTTCGATCTCAGATTTTTCATAGTAGTATTTCAAGAGATTCAATCCATCGCCCAAACGATTCCGGCGGGCGTATAAAGTCACACAAGGAGTTATGACCTCGATGAAGGAGAATCCTCTCTTGGCCAGGGCTTCCTGACAGGATTTGGTGACCCGGCGCAAGTGAAGGGCTGTCCATCGAGCCACATAGGTCGCCCCGCAAGCGTCGGCGAGATAAGGAAGGCTGAACGGATATTCAAAATTTCCGAACGGAGCGGTGGAAGCGTTAGCTGTTATGGGGGTTGTGGCGGCCACCTGGCCTCCAGTCATGGCATAGTTAAAATTGTTGACGCAGATGACTGTGATATCCATATTCCTCCGGGCGGCATGGATAAAATGATTCCCTCCGATCCCGACAATATCTCCATCTCCGCTGAAGACAACGACTTTTAAGTCTGGATTGGCCAGTTTCAATCCTGTCGCAAAAGGTACGGCCCGGCCGTGGGTGGTGTGGAAAGAATCCAGCTTGACATAGCCGGCGACGGATACCGCTTCCACACCACGGGCTTGACCCATGATGAGCGGGGTTATCCCGTGATCAACGCCGAATGTCAAGATGTCTGTGTTCGCCATATTGTCGATAAAATCAAGA
>CAYGBF010000401.1:0-12830 GCA_964348035.1 uncultured Eubacteriales bacterium
CGACTCGATCGGTCCCCAGCTTCAGGGGGGATCGCTCCGCTAACGAAGATGAGCACATCAAACCTCTTCTCCAGGCTCCCTTCATCCAGGGCTGGTGGAAAAATCAGCTCAAACGGAAACTCAAACTGCTCGAGGATCCACCTCGCCCAACCCGAGGCCATCGAGCCTCCGTACTGATCCCAGAGACCGATCCGAGTGGGCTTCAGCTTCAGCACTTCCCCACTGGGTTTTTTTTCAACAGCCTCAAAACTGAGACCGATCTCTTCAGCCATATTCTGAAGCTCAGAAACAGAAGCCGATTCAGCCGGAATGTACATCATCCCAGGAGGATATGTCCTTTCCTTTGTCTTGAAGGGCCTTTTCAGCCAGTAAACATCTTTTCCCTTTCCTAACAGTCGATTGATGGCCACGAAAGCATCGTTGACCTTGTGACTCAACAGATATCCTGCGGCCTTCATCTTCGACTTCACCTCGCCGGGAGGGTGTTCTGCTAAGCCCTCGATCTTCTCGAAAGGACCATCAAATCCTTCGAGAATCCGGTCGAACTCGACACCCATCTGGTAAGCGAGGGTCCAACCGGCACTGTCATACAGAGCTTTGGGTGAACCACCAGGGCAGGGAATATCATCCGGATAATCCTGAGGTTCAAACATGTCTATGAGGTGCGGACGGAAAGCCTGAGCTGTTTTGATCACGTACGATCCTTCAGCATAGGTCTTGTCCATGACCTCAAAGGATCGAGTCGCTCGTTGAATGACGATACCATTCTTGATCAGAGTGTTCACGAATTTGGTGGCTGTCAGGAAATCCGGTTGATCAAAGGGTATGATGTAACCCCTGGGATCGCGTTCTTGGGGCTTGAAGAGTATTTCGTAGTACTTGAGGGGATAGCCTCGAGATCGGCGGCTGCCCACGCGTTGGGCCTTGTCCTTCTTGATCTTATTCTCCACATCGTAAATCAACCTCGGATGGATGGTCCAGTGGTCCCGACTTCCCCGCTCGATGGAGTTTTTCCCCATCCGGTAAATGTTTATCAGAAAATCCTGACGGTGTTTGGAAGCTGTATCTAATACCGCCCGATCAGCGGTCAATGAGTATTCTACAGACTGTCGAAAATGCCAATCCTGAGGAGCTATGGGATACGGCAGATCGTTATGCGGGAGCTGTTTTTGGGGAAGGAAGGGGATCTTGATCGGCGTCGGGTTGCCGATGGTTTCCGTCAGGATACCTACCATATTGTGAAAATAAACCGTGGTCCGCAGTCCCCCGTTCCACCAGATCGAATACCCGGCTCCAGACCGCATCGTCGCCCCGGGCTTCCCTTCCGAAACAAAGCGCGTGTGCATGGCGGCTCCTACCAGCTCGGTCTCCGTGGCCACCAAGGGATCGAAATTATAATTAAATGGCGGACGGAAAGGAGGAGCAAAAAGCACGCATCCCGCCGGGCCTGTCTGGTGATGATTGTAGACAATCTGCGGGAACCATTCACGGTAAAGAATCCGATTCAGGGCTTCTGTCTCGGGCTGGGTGACCATGTAGAAATCACGGTTGTTGTCATGTCCGATGTACTTATGATACAAGCGAGGAATGCCTCGTGTAGACCTCTTTTCCGGGTCCGGCTCTCTCATGTACCAATCGGCAACCAGCTCCAGTCCATCGGGGTTGGAACAGACAGCCAACAGGATCACATCATCCAAGATCCGGAGCGTTTCAGGATCTTTTCGTCTCACCATCTGGTAGACGAGCTCGATGAGCTGCTGGGAACCCAGGATTTCTGTGGCATGAAGGCCGCCGTCAATCCAGACCACGGCCCGGCCTTCCACGGCCAGTTTTCCGGCCTCCTCGTCGTTCAATCCCTCTGCTTGGGCAAGTCGTCTGGCGATATCTTTATAGCGCTTGAGGTCTTTGTGGTTTTCGGGTGAGGTGATGATGGCCATCATCATCGTCCGCCCCTCGGCGGTTATGCCGATTTCGACCACTTTCATCCTCTCCGACTCTCTTTCCAGTTTTCTCCAATACTCGACAAGCTGAGAATAATTGACGAGTTTGTAATCATCGCCGATGTTGAATCCGAACTGCTCGAACGGGCTTGATACCTCATCCTGAGCCAGGGGGGGGAAACCTGTAAGTATGATGAACATAAAAACTGTGATAAGGCTCTTTTTTTGTTTCATGACACCTCTTTTCTGTATCAAAGGCCGTCAAAGTAAATTCGATCGACCTTGAAAAATTTGCCAAAAACTATATATTACAGCGCCTTCTTAATGTCAAAATCTATCTTTTATAGGCCCATCATCGGATGCTGGAAAAGGGGGGAAAGTGTCAATATATTCGTATACCAGGTTGAACAAGAATGATAGTAAGGAAAGAGATCTCTATGGGAGATCTTAAGGGAAAGGACGGTCCCTTTCTTCTATTTCTTCATCTTTTCTACGGCTGCGATGACGTTTTTTACGTTGGGAACCTCGGGATTCTCCGGGTCCATATCGATGAATTTGTTGAAATACTCGAGAGATTTATCAAAATCTGCCTTATTAAGGTAAGCATATCCCAACCTCAAATATGGCTTTGACCAGTCTTTCTTGATCTCTATCGCCATCTCATAGTATTTGATCGCCTCGTCCACCTGCTGGTGAGAGAAGAAAACCTCCCCCACGTTGTAGGCGGCGGTTTCATCCTCCTTGGAGATATCCAGGGCTTTCGTGAAGTGATCGCGAGCCCTATCGAATTCTCCCTTCTGGGTATATATTTCTCCCAAGCCCGTGAAAGCGCGAAGGCTAGATTGTGGATCCTGGGTATAATCACCCAACTTTTCCTTGGCCTTTTCGAGGACGAGTTTGAATTTAGCCTCTGCTTTATCCAGCTCTCCCATCTTGAGAAAGCAGGTTCCGATATTCAGGTGAACCTGATATATCTCCGGGTGTTTTTCCCTGAAATCTTCGAAGACCCCTAAGGCTTCGTCGTATTTTTCCTGTTGAATCAAGAGATTTCCCTTGTCGAATAATTCGTAGCTTGCCTTATCGGTTTTGAGAGCGGCATAGCCTTCCAGTTTCTTGAGGGTAAACGTGATAGGCGGGTTTCGCCTCAGCTGACTGACGTTCATGTCTACGGAGGAACTGGCATACCCCTGCTTGGAAGCTGTGATTCGCCAAAGCCCTGTTCCCATTCCGGCCACAGCAAAACGACCTTTATCGTCGGATTGACCGTGTAATTTTGTCTCATACTTGGAGCTTTCAACCAAGATAGTGGCTCCTTGAACGGGATTTCCCTGCTCATCAACCACAACGCCGTTGATTCTTCCCTTTCCTATGCCCTCCTGAGCATCCACTTTGAGAGCTGTTACCGACCACAAAAACAGGAACAAAGCACTCAGATACACCGTTTGTGTCTTTAATGTATGCCTCATTTAGGCCTCCTAACTCGGCTTAACATTCATTATCGCCGTTCTTGCCGTTCTCTCGAAGATACTCGGAAGATCTCTTCATTCTCCTAAAATACCGAGCCATCGAGTGACCATTTTATCATCTCCCAAACGCCCCTTCTATTCTCTACTCGAAGAATCTCCCTGAAAATGGACTCCTCTCCAGGCCCAGAATTTATGGTCTAGGTCAAAGAATGAAGTCCATGACCTTTCTTAATTCCTCTCCCCCGGTTCTGTTCCTGAGGACAGCCAACAGCCGATTCTTGCCTTGACGAAGCCTAGCAATATCCTTTTCAAGGATAAAGGGCACTTCAATCTTGTAGATGTTCATTTGTTCCTGTTTAAGTTCTCCTTCGGTGATTTTCACTTCATAGACTTTTTTATGCTCCCAGACTGTATGTCCTTCAAAATCCTTTAGATCCAACTTGAGCTCTAGGGCAGTCTTCAGGGTCTCATCTTCCGCTGTGAACCAGAGTTCGGCGTAAGGCACATCGATGGTGATCAGCCCCTCGACTTTCTCGGCCTGGACAAGAGTTTTCTCGATCTCCAGGTTAAAATCAAAAAATCTCTTTTCTCCTCTGATCGTTGTCGCTTGGGCCCGGGCCTGGGCCAAGTTGAGTTCGTGCATGTACATCAGGTTGAGCTGACGAATACGGCTTAAATCATAGGTGACAAGCTGATAAGGTCCGCCCGTGCACGTCCTGTCAACGAAGATGACGGGAAATTGGCCATAATGCCAGATTTCTCCACACCGCTGATAAAAGAGGCTGCTGGGATCCACGCTATCGATGGCATGGGTCTCTCTGAAATCAGGCTCCCCGAACAGAATATAGATCCTTCCTCTGTCCGTCAGCCACCCTTCTCTTCCTTCTCCTCTGAAAAGCTCATCGGCTCTTTCTATCCGGTTGAAGTATTCCATCTTGAATTCATTCTCTTCTGTATCTGGATCGGGATCACGCCGCTTCCAGAATTCCTCCCTAAACTCTTTCTTATCGGCATCGGGAAGCTCGAGGAAGATTTTTCGTTCTTTCTTGGTGATGATATACCTCACCTTGGATAGAAACTCGGCATTCACCGGATCTAATTTCCGCTCAAGCTTATAGAGTCGGCATGAAGACAGGAAAGAGAGGAGAAAAAAACCGAATACGACGGGCAATAAAGCCAAAGAAATCCATCTTGTTCTGCGATGTCTTTCCCGATTTATTGGTTGTTTCATTTTTTCTCCTTCAAAGCTTCAACATTTTTCTTGATTTGAGACTGGTTTGAGTTTATCTCGAGAGATTTCTCCCAAACGATCAAGGCCTCCTGAGGCTTGCCTAACTGAACATAGCAATCCCCTAGGGTGTTAAGGAGATTGATGTTCAGGCCATAACTGTCTACAGCCTTGGTGTACACATCGATCGCTCTCTCCAGCTTCCCTAATTTCTGGTATGTCTGGCCCATGATGAACAGTAACTCGTAGGCTGGCCTTTCATCCTTCTGTAAAAAAGGAGTCAAGATCGATTCGATCTTGACATACTCTTCCGATTTCAGGTAAAGTCGCGCCAGGTTAAGAGCGAACGGGAGGGAATCTGGTCGGCTGTGATAGGCTTTTTCTAGACGCGTTTTAGCCTCCGGAATCTTGCCGGAATTAAGGAGTTGGGAACCGATTAGGTAAGTATAGACAGGGTCTTGAGGCGGCAGCAGCTGTTTGGTGTGAATCCAGGGGCGGGCAACGGCTTTACTGTGGGTAATATCGAAATCCTCGCTGTCTGAAAGTAACTCTTGATTGTCGGCCACCAGAGCAACATGAATCCGGTAATGAGCAGGCACAAAATCTGAAAGTGAAAACGTCTCTGTGATATTCGGAAGTTCTGGATACTGACCAATCGTTTTGGTGATAGACCGGAATTCTTCTCCCCTCTTGAAGAGTGTGAACCGGAGCTCTCCTTTTTCTCTCAGGGAGGGATCCAACCCATGGAGTTGAAAAGTAACGATCAGGCTTTCAGCCCTGGTAAAAACTCTGTTGGCCTGAAAATAGATCTGTTGGCCGCCGAATTTAAAAGGCTTGAGCCTCTCTTCCCCGGCCCTGTTGGTCAGTTGATAACCTAGGGTGAGAGAGGTCATCTGTAAGCCGCTGTCATCGGCCGGGATGATGACATTCTGTTCCACGGAAGTAAATTCCTTCGAGACTTCATTCTTGACGAGTATCGATATTTTGTAATTTCCGGGTATCAGAGGGAACATGTCCCGGATGCTGAGTGGTCGGTGGCTGACACTGTTCATCTGGTCCTGATCAAGGCTTAAAGAAATTGTCTTTTCAAACTGATGGATAATCCTCTCTTCTCCATCTGTCACAGTCCCGTTGAGTCTCAACGTCGTGGAATATTCACCCTGATACTCGTTGACGGACAGCCGATCGGGTTCGATGGAATAATGGACGAAATAGACTCCAGTCGGTTCTTTGGCTATCGTGAGCAAAGAATCGCTGTCGATGTAGTTGGCTGAATACTCTACCTCGACGATATCTTTGTATTCGAGGAATTTCTGAGCATACCTCTCTTCTAGAAGTTTAGTGGGCGATGTCTCCACTTTTTGGATTAACAGGTCCGAAGAGAGGGAAGGACGTCCAAAAGTCGCAGACTCCTCCCCGGGAATGAGGGACAAAGATACCACGGCCAGGTTTGGTTCGAACTCTCGGAGTTGTTGATACGCCGCGAAATAATCGGCGGGATCTCCGTAGTAGGATGTCATCAATGCCTGCGGTCCATCCTGGACAGGACTGTACAGCCTGTATTCCCCAACTCCCCCTTCCTGAAAGAAAACAAAGTTGAACCCGGGAGGAAGTCCCAGTCTTGCTTTTCCCTGGTAGAACCAGACCTCGGAAGGATAAATCTGGGTCCTCCCTTCAAACCTTTGGATATCGTTCGGCTCACCAAGGATGATGTACATCCGACCACGATCGGTTCTCCAACCCGGTTTGGGAGTTGTCCGACCAAAAAAATGGTTGACATAGTTTAGCCGCTCATAGTGCTCAGTCTTGGCTTCGTTTTCAGGCGTTCCAGGAGTTGGATCTCTCTGCTTCCAGAAGGCTTCGATGAATAAATCTCTGTCTCGGTCGGTCTCAAGCTTCGAAAAAACCTCCTTCTCGCGGGGGCCGATGATGTAGATCACCTCTTCTTCCAGCCACTTTTTGTGGCGCTCTGGAAGATCTCCTTTTTTTGACTTCGTGTTGCCAAAAGAAAAGGAAAGAATAAGGGCAAGCAGGATGATAAATAACTTCCTCATCACTCAGTCTTCCTCTTTATGGACCTCTCTTCTCCATCTTATAGAGTAAAGTGCTCGGCAAATTAATTCAAGGCGTTTGGTTCCGTCAGGAGATTCTTGATGCTCATGAAATCCTCGGGTGAAATGTTCCCCAGGAGATACGGAAACGTCAGTTTGTTCTGGAGAAGAGGATCCGCATCCTCAGCCATCTTCCCCGTTTTGACCATTTCTCGCCACTCCTCTGTTCCTGGGACGGGTGAAAAATAGGCCAGTCGGGGTTTCGCCCCCAGACGCTGGACGCCGCGTATGTCCTCTGTTATCGAAGCGGCATCCTGTTCTGGAAGTCCTACCATCAGATAGATATTAATCTGCTGACGGTTGTAGCCGGCCTGCTCAAGAGAGGCCAAGGCTTTCTCCAAATCTCCTCCAGAGACTTTAGAGGATGCCTCGGCCAGGACTCTTTCATCGAAGGACTCTTGACTCAGGAATAGAGAATGGAAATTTGCCTTCTTGAAAAGAGAGGCCAATCCTAAGTCGATCTCTTTGATGTGAAGGCCGTTCGGGGTATGAAAAGAAAGGGGCAAATCATTCTCTATCAACCCCTTCAAAATAGGAGTAATACGATCCTGTTTACCGAGAAGCAGGGCATCATCATAAAAAGCAAAATGCCGAGTTCGATAGTCTCGGTGATGTTTTCTGACCTCAGCGATGACCGAGGAAGGCCGCCTTTGATCAACCTCGGGACAGAGAATCGGGCCGGCACAGAATGAGCACTGGTAGGGACATCCTCTTGACGTGAGAAGCGGTGCTGTCTCCTTATTTCTCAATAAGTCCAAAGCCGGTGTGGGCAGATCATCGAGCGTCTCAAACTGGTCGGGAGTGCCTGAGCTGTCACCCAGGACATCTTTCATTAGAGGAAGCAGTTGGTTTTCGCCGTGTCCTTCGACCACGATATCGGCACCAGAAAAACGACGGGCATGCTCGGGCATAAGAGTAGCATAGACACCCCCCAAGATGATGGGCACTCGGCCGATCTGGTTATGGATAATTTCCACGACCTGCTGAACGCCCGGATACCAGTAGGTCATGGTGCATCCCACGAGCACCACGTCAGGGGTAGGTACCGCCTTCAACTCCTGGAGGAAAAGGGAAACGGGCAGGCCGTAGCGAGAAAATTTTCGGGGGATAGATTGCAACACCTCAGGCTTGGGCACTTCCTCCTTCGGAAAAGAACCTCTCCCGTCGGACAGATCTCTCATCTTCTGCTGGATTCCAGGATGGTAACGGTCTAGGCAGTCGATAAAGCTCAGATGATGATCCGTGTACTTTCGAAGCAATGAAGCGATGTAAAGGAGCCCGAGAGGCTTCAGCCAAAAATCAAAGGCGGTGAAGTCATAAATCCAAGGATTGACCAGGAGGATGTGTTTGTTCGAAGGCATATGTCCCCTTTATTCATGAAAACAAGCTTGCCCGTCCTTCGGGCAAGTTCAATATTTTATGGCGAGTTGGGTGGTGCGGAAGGTGGGACTCGAACCCACACGGCCGTCATCGGGCCATAAACTCCTGAGGCTTACGCGTCTACCAATTCCGCCACTTCCGCAGCCGATGGAAACGAGCGCCCCTATTATAATGCCATCTCAAAAAAGAGTAAAGATGGGGTCAGACTTTGAAAACTTGAATTATTTTATTGTTTGTTCTTGAAGCATCTAGATAAAATAATTCAAGTTTTCAAAGTCTGACCCCGTTGACTTGACAAAAGGGAATTCAGTTCTTATCTTTTAAGCCTTGGTGCTTTTCATTTGTCAGTCAAGCTATCCAATTATTCCACACCATTTCAGCATTCCGTACATTTTTATTGAGGAGGCCAGATGAAACTTTACAGCCGGGATCAGATCGAGAGTCTCTCGAAGTTCCAGAGCGAAAATTTTTTGACCACATCCTTCTATCTCGACACGGATAAGAGCCGGTTGACCAAGAAAGAAATTGTCCTTTCCGCGAGAAATCTTATCCGGAACGGAAAATCACGCTCGGATGCTCTGGATATCAACAAGGCAAAAAAAGGGTCTATCAACGAAGACCTGGATAAGATCAGAAAATTTTGCTCCCAGAACTTCAACTCATTTAAATTTCCCGGATTAGCCATTTTCAGCTGCAGCCGACAAGAATTCTGGCAGGTCTTCAGCCTTCCTCACTCTCCCCGGAATCGCCTCATCTTCGATAAGGATCCTTATGTTCGCCTTCTCTCTTCTATCCTGGATGAATACCACAACATTTTTGTCCTGACTCTCGACCGACGAGAGGCAAAATGGTACGACACCACCATGGGAAACATTTCCCTCCTCGACACAATGGTCGGTGATGTCCCGAGCAAAGTGAGAGAGGGTGGGTGGGAAGGCTATGAATCCAAGCGCATCGAGCGCCACATCGCCACACATCTCCGGGATTTCTTCAAGAGCGCCGCCAAGAAAACATTTGAATTGTTCAAGAAAAATCATTTTGATTGGATTTTCATCGGGTGTAGAGAAGAGCACTGTTCAGAGTTCGAACCTTTACTCCATCCGTATCTCAAGAAAAGACTGAAGGGACGGATTAAGGCTAGCCCGGGCGATTCTGCGGCTAAAGTCCTTCGGGCAAGCCAGGTGCTGGAGAAAAAACTCCAAAAACAAGAAGAGGATACCCTCATCACCCTTTTTATCTCTGAACTGGAAAGAGGAGGAAGGGCGATTTCAGGATTGAAGAATACCCTGAAAAGGCTCAATCGGGGCGAAGTTCAGACGCTCCTCGTCACCAGGAATTTCACTCAACCAGGTCGGTACTGTCCGAAATGTCAATTCATATACAAGGATGAGCTGCACTGTCTTTCCTGCCGCAGAAAAACAAACCCTGCGATGGATATCATCGATGAGGCCGTCGAAGCCGCCTGGGAAAAAAACGGCCAGGTCAAGCACATCACCCCACCGTCTCGCCTCAACAGATACGGAAAAATCGGAGCTTTCCTCAGGTATTGATCTGTCACGGCTTGACTTTTTCTTTGAATCTCACCCGGTTGACAACACTGTAGATGATGGGGATCACGAATAGGGTAAGAAAGGTCGTGGCCACCAACCCACCGATAACCGTGATGGCCATCGGCGCCCGCATCTCCGCTCCCTCAGAAGTGCTCAAGGCCATAGGCAACATACCCATGATTGTGGTGAAGGCCGTGATCAAAACCGGACGCAAACGGACAACAGAACCTTGGAGAATCGCCTCTTTCATTTCCACGCCCCTCCGTTTCAACTGGTTGATGTAATCGACCATGACAATGCCGTTGTTCACGGCTATTCCCCCGAGCATGATAAATCCGATGAGTACAGGAAGACTGACGGATTGGCCTGAGATTATCAAGGCTATGATCACACCGACGAGGCCCAGCGGGATGGTAAACATGATAACAAAGGGATGAACGAAGGATTCGAACTGAGAGGCCATGATCATGTATACCAACAGCGTGGCCAGCGCAAAAGCTCCAGCCATGATGATGAAGGCTTCCTGCATCTGCTCATACTCGCCGCCGAATTCGATGAAGTATCCTGGCGGGAGCCCTTTCTCGATCGTGGCAATCCGGCCCTTAATCTCTCTAATAACACTGCCCAAATCTCTTCCGGCGATGTTGGCCGTCACGGCCACCTCTCGAGACTGGTTCTCACGAGTTATCCGAATCGGCCCCTCCCCAGGAGAAATCGAGGCCACCTGGTCAAGGTAAACGACCTCGTCGGCTGGGGTTAAAACAGGTATGCTCCTAATATCATCCAGGCTATCCCTGAACTTTTCGCCAAACTTAACCCGGATATCGATCTCCTCGTCTCCTTCCCTGTAACGCGTGGCCACCTTCCCGAGAGAAGCAGTCTGGACAGTATTGGCCACCTGGTTAACCATCAACCCCAGTCTGGAGGCCTTTTCACGGTCTATCCGGATATGGTACTCCGGTTTTCCTTCAGCTAAAGTGTGGGTGACATCTCTTAATCCCTCCACATCCTGAATTCTATCGACGATTGAATTGGCCATTTCTTTGAGTTGTTCAAGATTTTTCCCGAAGATTTTAATCTCGACCGGTGCCGAAACCCCACTCATCATAGCCTCTCCGATATCGATAGCCTCGAACTTGACGTCCTTCATCTTCGGCAATTTTTTTCTGATGTTCTCCAGAATCTCCAGGTCCGATATATCTCTCTCGCTCTTGCTGACCAATCCCACCCAAAGCAGCCCTTCATGTGTTCCCGTGGTGTTGATTTGTCCGGCTAAATCGGCCGGGTTTTCCTCTGCCTGTGATCCCGCCTGGGCCGAGATGGTCTCTATGCCAGGCTCTTGACGCATCAAATCCTCGACAATCGTGACCACGCGGTCGGTTTCCTCGAGGGATGTCCCGATGGGCATCTTCACTTTGAGGATGAGCATGTCTCGATCCATGGCCGGCATGAATTCTGTCCCCAGGAAAGGGATGATGACAAATGAGAGCAAGAACAAGACTGAGGCTCCACCCAGAACCCACCACCTCCGACGCAAAGCTTTATGGAGGATCCCCCGGTAAAAATTCCTGGCCTTCTTAAACTCCCTTCTCCTTTTCTTCTGAGCCTCTGCCTCCTCGTTTTTATTAACCTTGAAAATAATCGAGGCGACCATCGGAACCACAGTCAAAGCGACAAAAAGAGAAGCCAGGAGGGAAAAGGCGATGGCCAAGGCCAATCCCCGAGTCAGACTGCCCGTAATTCCTCTGGCAAACACCATCGGAAAGAAAACCGCGATAGTGGTCAATGTCGAAGCGGTGATCGCCATTCCGACTTCAGAAGCACCTTTTTTTGCGGCTTCGTTCTTACCTTCGCCTTCCTCCAGATGACGGTAAATATTCTCGATAACAACCACCGCATTATCCACGAGCATCCCAATGCCCAAGGCTAAGCCTCCGAGCGTGAGGAGATTGATGGTGTATCCGGCCAAGTAGAAAGCGATAAACGTTGTGATCACAGAAAGAGGTATAGCCAGGAAGATGGTGATGGTCGGCCTCCAGTTGCGGAGAAAAACGAGAATAAAAAACATGGCCAGGATCCCACCGATCAGAGCATTGTTCCCGGTCCGTCGGATCACCTTCTGTATCATCTCGGATTGGTCCATGAACGGGAAAAATTCGATATCAGAGGGGAGGGTACTCCTAATCCTTTCCAGCTCCTTTTTTACGGCTTCAGCGGCGATGACCGTATTGGCTCCTGAGCGCTTGTTGATAATCAAGAAAACTCCGTTCTCTCCCTGGATGCGACCCAGGAAACGGGTCTCCTTCATGGTGTCTTTTACTGCGGCGATATCCCTGATATACAGGGGCTCTCCGCCGGCCGAAGCGCCAACCACTGTGTTACGGATATCTTCCAAAGTCTCGAACTCCCCAATTGTCCTCACCAAGAAGTCAGAGTGGCGTTCGACGATGTGCCCTGCTGGAAGATTCAAGTTTTCAAACCTTAACGCTTGAAGAATCTGGTTTAAGGAGAGGTTTCTGGATTCGAGTGCTCGTTTATCCACCTCGACCAGAATCTCTCTGATCTCCATCGAAAAAACCTGGGCCGAAGCAACGCCATCAATCCTTTCCAAGCGCCCCTTGACTTCATCTTCGATGATTTCCTTCAGGTCAAAAGTGGGCCTGTTCGCAGTCACACCATAAAAAATGATGGGAATCTGAGACATGGAGAATTTGACGACAAGTGGATCATTGGCCTCCTCGGGCAGGAAATTTTCGTAGAGGCCGATTTGGTCGCGGACATCTTGGGCGGCAAAATCAAGGTTGGTCCCCCATTCGAACTCGATCATGATTACGGAGGCTCCCTCCATCGTCGTCGAATTGACCTTCTTAACACGATTAACAGAGCTTATGATCTCTTCTAAAGGTTTGGTGATTGTGTTTTCGATATCTTCCGAAGAAGCACCGCTGTAGGTTGTGATCACAGACACTGAGGGGTATTCAATATCGGGAAAAAAATCCAGCCCCAACCGGCTAAACGTGATTATCCCCAAGACGGCCAGGATCATGGCCAGCATGGCCGTCGTGACTTTACGGTTAACAGAAAATTCCGGTATTTTCATTGAACAACCTCTTTTATTTCGATCTCGGTTCCATCCTCGAGCCCATAATTTCCTT
>CAYGBF010000402.1:0-5474 GCA_964348035.1 uncultured Eubacteriales bacterium
GTTTGCCCCCCAGAGATGGCCCATGGCAGCCACGTAGACGATGTTCGGGTCACCGGGGTTGATGATGATGCGGCTGATATGACGGGTGTCTTCGAGTCCCATGTTTGTCCAGGTCTTCCCGCCATCTGTGGACTTATAAACACCGTCCCCGATGGTCACGCTGTTCCGGCAGGTGGCTTCACCCGATCCGACCCAAATGATATTCGGATGGGATTGAGCGATGGCCAAATCTCCAACCGAGACAGTTTTTTCTTCATGGAAAACCGGGTCCCATGTGATCCCACTGTTCTCTGACTTCCAGACACCGGAGGGGCCGACGGCGGCATAGATTATCCAGGGGGCCTTCTCGACGGCTTCCACATCCACTGTTCGTCCTCCCATCACGGCCGGTCCGACACAGCGCCAAGACATATTCTCGAATAAGTTTTCGATTTTGTCGGCCTTCTGGCTCAATCCTATTTGAAAGATAAAAAAGATGCCAAAGATGAGACAGATTGTGATGATGGATCGATTTTTGTCCATTATTCCTCCTCTTCTTAGGATGATGATGTTCATCAAAACTTGATAGTCTTAAGTCTAGAAGAATGGATTTTACTCAACTTAGATTAGTAATTCAAAAGATTATCCAACGCTTCTCGGAGGGATGGATATCTGAATTCGAAACAATTCTCGAGCACCTTCCGGGGAATGACTCTCTGTCCCTGGAGGAGAGTTTTGGCAAATTCTCCCAAAACCAGTTTCAACATAAAACTAGGAACCCTCGGAAACAGGAGAGGCTTGCCGAGGCTCTGGGCGATAGTCTGAGTAAGTTCTTTGTTCCGAACGGGATTAGGAGAAGAGCAGTTAACAGGGCCCTCGATGCCTTCATTCTCGAGTAAAAATGGGAATATTCGGTCCAAATCCTCCTGATGAATCCAGGATAGCCACTGCTTTCCGCTCCCGAGCTGTGCTCCCAGATACCGATCAAAAATCTTTCGCATCTGAGCCAAGGCACCTCCTCCCTTTCCTAAGACGATGCCGATCCGGCAGAGCACCACCCGGGTGCCGAGCCGCTTAGCTTCTAGAGCGGTCTGCTCCCACTGGGAGGTTACGTCGGCAAGAAAATCGTCTCCAGCAGGGCTTTCTTCGTCCAGGACATCATCTCCGCAAAAGCCATAGTAGCCGACAGCAGAGGCGTTAAGCAGATGAGTCTGATGTTCATTATTTTTTTCGAGAGCGTTGACGATGTTCTCTGTAGTGAGGAGTCGGCTTTGGAGGATAAGTCTTTTGGCTGTTTTGCTCCATTTCCGGAATACAGAAGCACCGGCTAGGTTGATAATCCTCTGATGTTTGGTGACTTCGTCCTGCCAGGGTCCTGGTCGGGTCGGGTCTCCTTCGACAAAGCGCACTCCCTCAGGAGGGCTTTTGGCCTTATCTACAGATCTGGTCAGGATCGTGACCAAATGTCCTTTTTTGGCCAGTGCTCTGACCACCGAGGAGCCGATAAAGCCTGTGCCTCCGGTGACGAAGATATCCATTTTTCTAACTCACTATGAATAGAATAATAAAATATGAAATGCAAGCCTTTTCATCTGCTGCGCATACTTCATAGAGCATGAAATCATGATTTTGGTTATACGTTGAGACATCATTTTCTGCCATTTCTGACTTGTATATTCATCTAGATTCAAAGAAAATAAAAAGCGAAAACCTAAAAAGGAGGCCATCGTGCGTGGATTGGAAGGTAAACGGGTTCTAATAACCGGTGGAGCCAGGGGGATTGGAGAAGTCACGGCTGCCCGCTTTCTGGAGGAGGGAGCTCGAGTCATCATCCTTGATCAGGATGAAGAAGGATGTCGGCAGCTCGAGCAGAAAATGCCTGCGTTAGAAGGTGCTATCGTCGCAGATGTATCCGATGTTCAAGCTGTCTCTCGATCCTTCCAAGAACTGGATAAGATGACAAGAGGATTGGATATCCTGATCAACAACGCTGGAATCAGCATCCGAGAGCCGTTTCTCCAGGTCGATCCTCAAGATTGGGAAAAGGTTATCAGGGTCAATTTGTCCGGAGCTTTTTATGTGGCCCAGGAGGGGGCGCGCCGGATAATGGAAGGCGATGGGGGTGTCATCCTCAACATGGGGTCGACGAACGGGTTGATCGGGATCCCTCTGTATGCAGCGTACAATTCTTCAAAGGCAGGTCTTATAGAACTAACCCGCTCGATGGCTCTGGAATTAGCTCCGAACATTCGAGTCAATGCCGTCTGCCCCGGATTTATTCTGACCCCGATGCAGGAGGTAGAATACACGCCCGAGATGCTTCGGGCTTTCGAGAGCAAAGTTCCACTCGGTCGATTAGGAAAACCGGAGGAAGTGGCCGCTCTGTTTGCCTTCTTAGCCTCAGATGAAGCCAGATTTATCACCGGACAGGTCTTCGTCATCGATGGTGGTGAGATCGCGGGAGGCTTGGCCAGCCAAAATCCTCAGGTCTGACTGACGCTTACTATTATTCATTACTTTAACGCTTGAGAAAAAAATCAGGCCCTGGCCGAAACCGGATGAGCTCGAATATGGCCGCGATTTTTTTCTTGTCCTTTCCAGTCCGATATTTGTTGAGGTATTCCCAGACGATCTGTCCCGCTGGATCGACTTCGAACACCCTCCCCCGGTCGGATTCTGTGATGAGCGTGTTGCCGTTCGGAAGCCTCTGACACGAGCCGGAGGCCAAGGAAAAAAAGGGATTATCCTCGTCTCCTGTGTATTCCCATATGACTTCCATCTTTAGGGGATCGAGTTCGATTATACTTGACTTATTGTCTTTGTATATTTTTTTTTGCTGGTCGACAAGTTTATATCCGTTAGTCTTCCTCAACAGTTCGAATTCAGCCTTGTCCGATTTCTGTTCTATGTAGAGGTTATTAAACAAGAGCATGTTCCCATTATTGAGTAACGTAGGCTGATGCTGAGTTTTCCAGAATCCTGGCTTTTGGGCCCAAACGATCTTTTTCGCCTCTAAATCGGCGATGGCAACTATGTCTGTCATCCTCATCGAGATCAGGGCATTCCCTTTTTTGAAGAGGGGAGATTTTTTTGCCAGTGTTCCGTCAAAAATCTCCAATGTGTTGGTGTGGAAGATATCTCCGAAAGGAGGCCTGCCTTCGAGGAGCGGCATGAATTCTGAATTCTCGAAAAGTTCCAGGATCGAGACGCTGTCTATGATCTGGCCCTCGGCGTCGAGGATAGTGATCAGATCTTCCAGGATGGGCTCTTTCTCGTGGATTCGAGGGAGGGTGACCATTCTTCTGTTTAAGGCACATATCTTGTCACCCATCACCTCTAAATCATGATGAAAATATCCAGGTGCAGCCCAGATGAGGTTGGAGTGCTTGTCGATCTTGATAAGCCCGTTTCCCTCGTAGATGGCTAAAAGGTCGCCGTTTCTGAACAGATGCACCCTTCTCCAGTATTTCTTCCATTGTTTTTGGCTGTACCAAACATGAGGGCCTTCGGTATCTGGAAAAGCGTTCTTGAAATTAAACCGCCATCTGTAGAGTTCCTTTCCGTCCATGTCCATCAAGAAAGCCGCTGTTCTATGGGCCGAGATGTAAAGATTAAGCCCTTCATACGCCATATCGGGATTAAAACGGGTCACTTTCACCTTTTGAGGGGCTTCGTAGGTGCCGGATAGATACGGGAGTGTGCGCAGCCTGGACGGGTCTGGTTTTTCTTTTTCCGGGGCGACGTCTTTCTTGAGGATTGGCAGGAAAGAAAACACCAAAACCAGGAGTATAACAAGAGAAAAGAGGATGATCAGAGCGGTTTTTACAGTCTTCTTATTCATTTCACCTGGTTAAACTGTCTTTGAGGACGATATTTTTGGATGACCTCAGATTTTGTTTATTTTCCGCCGATCTGCAGCTCATGGACACGAAACGTCGGAGCTGTCATCCTCCGATTCAGGTCCAGATCGTCGCCCACTATCTCGATTCCGTTCAGGATTTTGTCGGCGGTTCCGGCGATGGTCAGGCCTTTGACAGGATGGATGATTTTTCCCCCTTCGATCCAGAATCCCGAGGCTCCACCGCTGAAATTGCCGTTCACAGGATTGATGCCGTAACCCGTCACACCCTTCACCAGAAGACCCTTGTTCGTCGATTGGATGATATCTTGTCTATTGCTTTTGCCGGCGTCCATGTAGAAATTATGGGGGCCGATTCCTGGAAGGCTCCCGAATCCTCCTCGGGAGGCGTTTCCAGTGCTCTTAACACCGGCTCTCTTGGCGACAATCGTGTTATACATAAACCCCTTAAGAATGCCCTTATCGACGATGACTCGTCTTTGGGTCGGAACGCCTTCTCCGTCGAACGGCTGACTGGACAGCCCTTTCGCCTGTGTCCCATCGTCGATGATCGTCAGGTGTTCAGAGGCAATCTGTTGGTTGAGCCTCTTGGCCAGGAAACTGGCACCTTGAACCACGCGTTCCCCGTGAATGGCTCCCAGGATTCCCCCGAGTATGGCCCGCGAAGCATCAGGATCGAAGATGACGGGGGCTCTTTGGGTCTGGATCATCCGTGGATCGAGCATCTCGTAGGCCTCTTGGGCCGCTTTCTTGGCGATATCTTCTACCTGTTTCAAATCAGAGAAAAAGCGGCGGGAGCAGGACTCGCTTCCTGAAGATTTTTGTTCGTCTTTTTCAGCCACGACAGAGACGCCGTAAGAACAGGCCGATGATTTGTAGGTTTTAAGGAGGCCGTTCGAATTGGCCAGGAATATCTCTCCCTCTCCCTCATAGTACCGGGCCCCGGCGCTTTTTGTGATCCGAGGCTCCTTCATAGCCAGCTTTTCTACCTTCTTGATAAGTTCGATTTTTTTCTCCATCGGGAGCTGGCTGATCTGGAGGTCGTAGAGTCCTTCGACCTTGGTTATTCCTTTCTCAACTGGGAGAATGTTGTTGTCGTCAGGGGTCGTGTGCTTAGCGTATTCGACAGCGCTGGAGATGGCCTCATCCAGGGAGCCTTCCGAGAGGTTGTTGCAGCTGGAAAAGGCCATTTTCCCTTTGACAAAGAGGCGGAAGCCGACGCCGCGAAGAGCTGCTTCCTGGACGGTCTCGATCTCACCGTTGCGGACCCTGAGGCTGAGGTTCCGCCCCGATTCGAGGTAAACTTCAGCCGCCTCTGCTCCTTTTTTCAAACATCTTCGAACGAGTGTTTTTGATAGCATTTTATAATCCATCTTTGTCTCCTTTGAGTTTAACGGCGTCCCCGGCTGCCGCCGACATTGATGCCCCGAATCCTGACTGTGGGCTGTCCGGCCGAGACTTCAGCCACCTGTCCTTTTCCGCAAATTCCCGGACCAAAATCCAGGTCATCCCCGACGGCATCTATGTTGGAAATGATGTCCTGACAATTCCCGATCAACGTGGCTCCTTTGACGGGAGTGGTTTTTTTACCGTTCTCGATGACATAAGCCTCGCGGCAGGTGAAATTGAAGACTCC
>CAYGBF010000403.1:0-4823 GCA_964348035.1 uncultured Eubacteriales bacterium
GCGTGTTTTCGATGCACCCTACCTGATCCATAATAGTAACGGTTATCACGGAAATAAGGATGCTTACCTGGGCTAGAAGAAGGTTGTCAATTGAAAGGAATAATGTATAGAATAAAAAAGGCAGAAAAATCTTAATCCTGAGAGGGAGGTACAGATGAAGACAAAAGTTTTTATTCTCACCGTAATGCTTTTAACTCTGGGTACCCTGCTCTGCAAAAGTCCAGTTGAGGAGCCAGCTGAAAAGGTAGAAAAAGCTGTCAAAGAGATCACCTTACGGAGTCAGCCGGCAGAACTTTCACCGGAAGAGGTCATGCAGATGATCAAAGATCAAGGTTTTCACTGCCCAGGTGAAAACGTCAAAGGGACTTTTGACCATCAGTATGAAGTCCAAACGCTGGCAGAACACACCGTAGTCGTGGACCAGGCCACAGGCTTAATGTGGCAGCAGGCCGAATCTGAGAGGATGTATTGGAATGAAGTGGAAGCCTACGTCGAACAATGCAATGCCGATCAATTCGCCGGTTTTTCGGATTGGCGGTTGCCGACAGTCGAAGAATTGAGTTCGCTCCTGGAGCCGAAAAAAACGAAAGATACCTTTATATCCCCTGTCTTCCAAAAAGGCCTGTTGAGCACTTGGACTTGCGATACAATACCAGAGGCCTTCGCAGGGGCTTGGTTTGTCGACTTCAGCGAAGGAAAACCGGCTGACGGGAACCGGGCTGCTGGGGGTGGAGATACCCGATTAGTGCGCTCCCGGTGAAAAACCTCGAAGATATCGGCGAGCCAGATAGGACAGGAATTCCATTCAAGACCGGAGGGAATAGATGAAAAACGGTAAGAGATTATTTTTATTCTTTCAAGCGATCCTTATTTCTTTTCTTCTTTTTACTCCTGGTTACCTTGATGCTTCCATAGGTTTTAACAGCCAAGAAAAGGCTAAAAAGCCCTTGGCCTCCACCCTTCTCAGGACAATCATGAACAAGGGCGTTAAAGCCGCCATCCAGCAGTATCACGACCTCAAAAAAAACGAACCCGATTCATACAATTTTGCTGAGTCGGAACTCAACAGTCTCGGCTACCGTTTGCTCAGAACCGAAAAAATCAACGAGGCGATCGAGATTTTTAAGTTAAACGTCGAAGTTTATCCGGAAGCCTTCAACACCTATGACAGTCTCGGGGAAGGCTATATGCATGCCGGTGACAATGAACGAGCCGTCAAAAACTACCGAAAATCATACCAGCTGAATCCGGAGAACGTAAACGGATACCGTTATGCTTACCTGCTGGAGAATTATGTCAAACGGGAATACCCTATCCCGATGCGCGACGGAGTCAAACTGTTCACCCAGGTCTACTCGCCCCTTGATAAATCTCAAAATTATCCGATCATGCTCCGCCGTACCCCTTACGGTATTCCTCCTTATGGAGAAAATGTCTACAGAGACTCCCTCGGTCCAACCTGGCTTTTCACGGAGGAAGGCTTTATTTTTGTCTACCAGGACTGCCGTGGTAAGAACAAGTCTGAGGGAGAATTCGTGGTCATGCAGCCCATTCAGGCCGATAAACGCGGTCCTCAGGATACAGATGACAGCAGCGACACCTATGACACCATCGAATGGCTGCTGAAGAATATTCCCAACCATAACGGACGTGTCGGTCAGTGGGGAATATCTTATCCTGGCTGGCATACGGTGATGGGGATGATCGATGCCCACCCAGCCCTCAAGGCTTCCTCACCTCAGGCCTCCCCTTCAGACATGTGGATCGGTGACGATTTTCACCATAACGGCGCCTTTCGATTGATGTATACTTTTGGCTGGCTGTCGGCTGTCGCCCGGACTAGGACTGGCCCTTCAGCCCAGCGAGCGGCTCCCTTCAGGTACGGAACTCCGGACGGCTACAAATTCTTCCTCGAACTCGGTCCGGTATCAAACGTGGATAAAAAATACTTTCACAACAGCGTTCCCACTTGGAATGAGTATATGGAACACGGCGACTACGATGAATACTGGCAGAAGCAGAATGTCCTCCAGCATCTGAACAACATCAAGCATCCCATACTCAACGTGGCCGGCTGGTTCGATGCCGAAGACTTTTACGGACCGATGAGTATCTACTACACGATCGAAAAGGAAAATCCCGGCAACAAGAGTATCCTGGTCGTCGGCCCCTGGCTTCATGGAGGTTGGTCCCGGATGGATGGCGATGCCCTGGGAAATATCCGCTTCGGATCAAAGACAGGGGAATACTACCGTGAAAAGGTCGAATTCCCTTTCTTTAACTACTACCTGAAAGATAAGGGGGAACCGAATCTTCCCGAGGCTTTGGTCTTCGAGACAGGATCAAACCGTTGGAAATCCTACGACCGATGGCCTCCTGCTGAAGCCAAGGAGAAAAACATCTACCTCCAAGCCAGAGGCAGGCTGACCATCGATCCTCCAGCGACTGAATCAGACGATGCCTTTGATTCCTTCATCAGCGAACCGGATAACCCCGTTCCGTGGTCATCAGAAATCAGGACACACCAGGGGCACCTCTGGATGGTCGAAGACCAGCGGTTTGCTGCTCGCCGGCCCGATGTTCTCGTTTATCAATCCGATGTATTGAAAGAGGATATCACGATCGCCGGTCCGATTATGGCCAGCCTCAACGTCTCCACGACCGGAACCGACGCCGATTGGATCGTCAAATTGATCGATGTCTACCCCGGGCATGCCCCGGATAATCGACCGAACCCCTGCGGGGTGAGGATGGGAGATTTCCAGATGCTCCTGGCCGGCGAAGTCTTCCGGAGCAAGTACCGAAACTCCTTCGAAAAACCCGAGGCTCTCGTCCCCAACCAAGTGACAAAAATCGAGTTTGACCTCGGCGACAAATGCCACACCTTCCTCAAAGGACACAGGATCATGGTCCAGGTCCAGAGCTCCTGGTTCCCGGTCATCGATCGGAATCCCCAGAAGTTCTGTGATATCTACCACTGTACAGAAGAGGATTTCCAGCCAGCGACCCACAGGGTGTACAGGTCCAAGCAGTACCCGACCCACATCAAAGTCAGGGTTATCGAATAGTTTTAGGGTCCTACCTAGCGCGGCCGTTCTTCGAGCCTTTTATCGATTTTTCACTTCACCCTAGATTCTGTTCGAACCGCCCTCTCCAGAATTCTTATCCTCCAGATCCAGATGACAAGGATGAGCCCGGCGGATATGACTCTCAAGGCTTGAGAAGTGGTCAGAAAATCAAACACACCATGAACGACCGCAGCCAGGAAAAGACCCCACAGGGAGGCTTTGAGAAGCGATTTATCCAGGATACGAGCCAGACCACAGGTGTACCCCCAGATGGATGAAAAAATGGTATGGGTCAACGGCGAAGCAAACGCCCTTCCCAGGAGCTCCAGGCCTTCCATGGTGCGCAGATACCAGATGTTCTCAAAGCTGGCAAACCCTAGGGCAATCGTCGAAGCATAGACTATGCCATCTGTTTTTTCGTCGAATGATTTAAGCCTGATAATGATCAAGATAAAAGGGAGAAATTTAAAAAGCTCTTCCAGAACGCCGATAATACCCAGACTGTAAGCCAGGAATTGGAGGCCATGACTCTCCATCAAGACGCTGGGATCATCTGGGATCCCGACGACCGGGAGGAGCCTGTGGAATTGAAAACACAGAAATCCAGCCAGGATCCCCAGAAGATAGGCGATCCCGATGAACTTAAAAGGTTCTGGTTTTACACGATCCTTGTAGTAGAAATAGCCGATCCAGAACAGCGCCGGAGCCAGAATTCCTGAAATAAAAATCCAAAGGGTCATTTACTCGAAAGAGACCATTTCTTTTTCATCATTTAAACAGATTTTCTATGCTGTTAAAAGCTTTTATTGATGGCTGCATTGAGTATTCAAACATTGACAACAATTTTCTGTTGACGTACGTCTTTAGAAGTGAAAACGTCTAGACCGAATTAGAGACCCGAACTAGACCGTAAAAAAGGAGTGTGAGAATGAAAAAATCAATGATAAACAGCGTGAAGGTCATCCTATTCGTCGGGATAATCATTGCCTGTAATCCAACCAATCAAGAAACGACTCTACTGAAAACCGATGTCGACAGGACGACATTCATATCCAACCTCGAAAAAGTCGTTCCAGAACTGATGAAAAAAGCCGATGTCCCTGGATTGTCCATCGCGGTGATACGGGACGGAAAGATCATCTGGTCGGGCGCCTTCGGCATCAAAAACACCAAGACCGGTGAACCCGTAACCGAAGACACCATCTTCGAAGCCGCCTCTCTCACCAAGCCTTTCTTTGCCTACATGGTTATGAAATTGGTCGAGGCCGGTGAATTGGACCTCGACAAGCCGCTCATCGAGTATGTTCCCGAGGATTATCTGGTCAAAAAATACATCCGTCACCCCATGGACTTGGAAGGATTTAAAAGCGCCTGGTTCCGCACCATAACCACCCGGATGGTGCTAAGCCATTCCTCCGGTCTTCCCCATGGCGGACCGCGAAAGCCCCTTCCTATCCATTTCGAGCCGGGAACAGAGTACCGGTACTCGGCCGACGGCTACATGTACCTCCAAAGAGTCATAGAGCACCTCAAGGGAGAGCCCCTCCGCGATATCATGAGAAAAATGGTCATCGAGCCGCTGAACATGACCAACAGCGGCATGGTCTGGCAGGAGCGGTATGAAACTCAGTCGTCAGTTGGACATGACGTGTTCAGCGAAACGACGGGAAGATTCAGTAAGAGAAAGCAGGCTCATTCAGCCGCCAGCCTGTACACGACAGCCAAGGATTATGCAAAGTTTGTCGCAGCCGTTTT
>CAYGBF010000404.1:0-2192 GCA_964348035.1 uncultured Eubacteriales bacterium
GACAAGTCCAATTCTTTTAAAGCCAGCTTGCTTTAGGAAGGCAATGGCGCTGAGGACGTCATCGACGGATTCTGAGATGGTCAAATCGGGGAAATTGCCCTCGCTTTCCCCATGGCCGAAGAAGTCAAACCTAAGCATCGAGAGGCCGGCTTCTCCCAAGGTTTCCTCCAGGATGACATTTGTTCGGCTCTGCTTGCTGGACAAAAATCCATGGCAGGAAATCGTGACAAGCGTTTCAAGACTAGAGGCGGGATTGGAGAGAAGGCCGCAGATGTTGAGCCCCCGACTGCTCTTAAAAAAGATTTTTTTTCGCATCCTTTCGCTTTGGAAATTTAGAAGAAGCTTGGTCAAAGGAGCCTTTCCTATTTCCCCTTAAACGTGCCCTTCCTCTTCTCCAGGAAAGCCTTGACTCCTTCTTTCTTATCCTCGGTCGTGCAGGACAAGGCGTGCAGATAAGACTCGAGGGTAAAACCCGATGCTGGACTTCCCTCCTGGCTTCTGTTGACCGCCTCCTTGGCAAACCTGACGGCTAAGGGCGGCCGGGAAGCGATCCTCTGGGCCAGCTTTATGGCCTTGCCCATCAATTCCTCGGGAAGATAAACTTTGTTCACTAGCCCAATCCGGTAGGCTTCTTCAGCGTCTATAAAATCACCGGTCAGGATCATCTCCATGGCCCTTCCCAGCCCCACCAGCCGGGGCAAACGCTGTGTCCCGCCGTCACCGGGAATGATGCCCAGTTTCACTTCCGGGGCACCGAATTGGGCCTTATCCGAAGCCAGACGGATGTTGCAGGCCAAGGCCAGCTCCAGTCCACCCCCCAAGGCATACCCGTTTATGGCCCCGATGACAGGAATCGGCAAGTTTTCGATCCGGGAAAATATGTCCTGCCGTTCTTGTGAGACTTTTCTTCCGAGACGAGCATCCCTTTCGACGAGTTCGGTGATGTCTGCTCCGGCGACAAAGGCTTTATCGCCTGCTCCTGTGATGATGAGCGCCCTGAGGCCTTCATCCTTCTCGACCTCATCCAGGAAGGATTTTAGCTCAGCCGTCAGCTCGTTGGAAATCGCGTTCAGCTTATCAGGACGATTTATGGTCAGAATCCCGATGTTGTCTTTCTTTTCGGACAAAAGGGTTTTATACATCGTCTTTCTCCTTATCTATTCCAACTTTTTTATCAGGTAAAAGCCCTGATTCCAAGCTCGAAAGCGCCGATGATCAGCTGTTGGATTTGGGACGTGCCTTCGTAAAGGGTGTTGATGCGCGCGTCGCGGTAAAAGCGTTCCACAGGGTATTCTCCCGAAAAACCGTATCCTCCGTGAATCTGGATCGCTTTATAGGCGACGCGGTTGACCATCTCGCTGCAGAAATACTTGGCGATGGACGTTTGCCTGGTGTTGGGTAATCCCTTATTCTTCAAATCCCCCGCCCGGTAAACAAGCAATCGACCCGCCTCACACTCGACCACCATGTCGGCGATCATCTGCTGGATGAGTTGAAAGCTGGCAATGGGCTTCCCGAATTGAATCCGCTGTTTGGCATGTTCTTTACAGATATCGATACATCCTTGGGCTGAACCCACACAACCAGCTGCCACAGTAAACCGGCCAAAATCGAGAGTTCCCAGCGCGATTTTAAATCCTTTTCCCAGCTCTCCGAGTAAGTTTTCCTTGGGCACGCGACAGTTCTCCAAGAAAATCTCCCCTGTGTTCGAGGCGCGAAGACCCAGTTTGTCGTGGAGGTCTTGAGTCGAGAACCCTTCGAATCCTCTTTCGACAAGAAAGCCGGTGATGCCTTTTGCCCCTGCTTCTTTGTCGGTCTTGGCATAGACGATGGCTAGATCAGCGATGCCGGCGTTCGTGATCCACGTTTTTTGTCCGTTGAGGAGGTAGTGGTCTCCTCTGTCTTCGGCTGTGGCGAGCATGCTGGCAGGATCGCTCCCGGCATCGGGTTCGGTCAGGCCGAAACAGCCGATCCACTCGCCGCTGGTCAGCTTGGGGAGATACTTCTTCTTCTGTTTTTCTGAAGCGTATTTAAAAATCGGGAGCTCGACTAGGGAGACCTGTACGGAATAGGTCCCTCGAAGAGAGGAGTCCACCCGTCCAATCTCTTCGGCAACGATCGCGTGGCTGATGTAACCAAATCCTGCACCGCCGTATTCTTCGGGTATGGGTGTACCCGCAAATCCCAGCTCC
>CAYGBF010000405.1:0-6229 GCA_964348035.1 uncultured Eubacteriales bacterium
TGTCGGTTTTGCGCTCCTGACGTGAACACCGCTGCGCTTGACAGACTGGAAACCAGGCATGTTTACCCAGACATCGTAGACTCCCACAGGCAGACTTCGGAAAACATAGATTCCTTTCTTGTCTGTTTTGGTCCGATAAATGACTTTTGTCACCGTGTTTTTGGCGACGACCTCGACTCCGGACACAGTCGAGCCATGAGTGTCGATGACGACACCCTTGAGAGAGGCGGGATTTTCTGCCAGGCTCAACCCCAAAAACAGAATCAAACCAGCGAGAATCCCGGTCAGTGCGATTCCAAACCATTTTGTCTTCATTTCTTTCCTCCAGTTCAATTTTTTGACTGCCCCTAACGTCCACTCTCGCCTCCCTTCCTATATACAACTCAAACCACAATTTATTCCCGTCATGTGTAGAAACTGGAGAACAAGAAAAAAAGTTCCAACGGATTTTCACCAATTTTTCACAAGAAAGAACTGGCCCCGTTAATAATTTAGATGAGTTTTTAAGTTATCAGAGGAGAAGTCGTTTTAGCGACCATCTAAGATTTCATCGATGTCAGAAATATACTCAGAAAGTTCACGGTTAAGCTCCTCGAAGCGCAGGTAGGCCTCACGGCCTGGCTTCTGGTCAGCACGGTTGAGCATAGAGAAGAGATAGTTGAGCTGATTGATCAGCCTTGGCTGGGCATACCTGCCCTTTTCCATCACGAGCTTCGAGTAAACCGCAGCCAGTTTTTCGTTTTTATCCCGGCTGAGTTCCTGAGATTTACGGGCCTTCTGGATGCGGCTGGCTGTCCGGCTGGCTAGAGTCAGTGTATCCCTGACCATGAGGCTCATCGCTTCCTGGACGACGAGATCTCCACGGGTAATACCGTCCGCTTCGACCCGGGGATCAACGAGCACACGAAACGTCTGGGTGATTGTCCTGCCATCAACGATGAGTTTTGCCCGGTAGGTTCCGGGAACAACCATCGGTCCTCCCCTTCTCCGCCCCTGATTTCTGCCGAACTGCCAGGCTCCCGCATGTCTCATGTCCCAGAAAAACCGGTGCATCCCCGGGTTCTTTTTAAGCAGCAGTCCCCCGACATGTTTCAAGGCGTCTTTCAACGCATCAATACCCAGCTCTCCCAGTTTCTGCTCCAGTCTTTCACTGGAAAAAGAACGGATCAGTCCTTCTTCTGCATCCCTGATTTCGAGTTTGATCTCACCTGCCGGTTTTTCGGCCAAATAATAGTCGATCATGACGCCGGGACGTGGATACTCAGGATCTGCTGGGTACTGTCTGGACGAGCGGTAGCGCATCCGATAGGCGTCCCGTGGGGAGAAAAGATGGTACTTGCTCTTCGCCACCTCCTGCCTCAATTGGTGAAGCGGAGTGATGTTGTCGAGAATCCAGAACGAGCGTCCCATAGTGGAGAGCACGAGGTCACTCCGAAAAACTTTGATATCCGTCACCGGAGTCGCGGGCAGGTTGAGTTGGAGAGATTGCCAGTGGGCTCCGTCATCGAAGGAAACAAACATCCCAAACTCCGTCCCGGCGTACAGAAGTTCTTCCCGGTCAGGGTCCTCTCGTATGACACGAGTGGGATAGTCGGCCGGAATCCCGTTTTTCCCTGTTGTCAGCCGAGTCCAGGTTTGGCCGTAGTCCTTCGTCCGGTAAATATATGGTTCCCAATCATTCAGCAGGTATCGGTAGACAGCCACGTAGGCTTTGCCGGGCCGATGGGGTGAGGGGTCGATCCTCTGAACCCGACCTCCTGGCGGCAGGTCTTCGGGGGTGACGTTTATCCATGTTTTTCCCCCATCCCGGGTGACATGGATGGGGCCGTCGTTGGCCCCGACCCAGATGAGTCCTTTCTCCAAAGGAGATTCCCGGACCGCGTAAATCGTGCTGTAAAACTCCTCTCCCGTGATATCCAGGGTTATCGGCGTCCCGGAAAAGACCTGCTTGGAAGGATCGTTCTCTGTTAAATCGGGAGATATCGTCTCCCAAGTTACACCGCCATCTGTCGTTTTATGGAGAAACTGGGAAGCGTGATAGACTACTTCCGGATCGTGCGGGGAAACATGAATCGGAGATACACGCTGGAATCTGTATTTGAGGTCTTTCGGATTATGACCGTACATGTTCGCCGCCCCCACGTAGAACTGCATTTCCTGTCCGGTCTTTTTGTTGTACCGTCCGAACCGACCTTTACAGTTGGCATAGACTATGTTGTGATTACCGGGTTTGGGAACAGCCGGACCTGTCTCGCAGCCGCCTATCGACAGCCAGTATCCTCTTGCGCCCGAGGGTGATGGATAGGGAGGAAGGGAGGGCACGGCGATCGTGCTGTTGTCCTGCTGTCCGGCATAGACCCAGTAAGGAAACTGATCGTCGATGTCGACCTGGTAAAGTTCGGAGGTCGGTTGGTTGTGCTGGGTCGACCAGGTTTTTCCCCAATCCTGAGTCACGTTGGCTCCGCCATCATTAGACTGGATGAAGATGTTGGGATATTTAGGATTAATCCACATATCATGGTTGTCTCCGTGAGGAGTGGACAGCCGTTTCCATGTTTTCCCCGCATCCAAAGACTTGAAAAAGCGGCCGGTGTTTACGTAAAGAATATCGGCATTAGTCGGATCGGCATCCACGTTGGTGTAATAGAAAGGCCTGGTCAGGAGTTCTTTTTTGGTCGAGATTAGGATAAAACTCTCCCCCCGGTCATCTGAACGGTAAAGGCCTTCTTCCCCAGGAGGTGCCTCTACAAGAGCATACACACGGTTGGGATCCGCAGCGGAGACCGCCAGATCACTCTTCCCGAAAAGCCCCTTCGGCAGGCCGTTAGTCAGCTTTATCCATGTTTCCCCACCGTTAGAGGACTTGTACAAACCGCCTTCCTGGGCCCCGCTTATGATTGTCCAGGGTTTCCGTTCACACCGCCACGCACCAGCATAAATCACCTGCGGATTGTCAGGACAGAACTCCAGGTCGACAGCCCCGGTCTTCTCAGAGACAAAGAGCACTTTTTTCCAGGTCTTCCCGGCGTCTCTGGTCCGGTAGACACCCCGGTCAGGAGTGGGGCCGAACGCATTTCCGATGGCGGCGACGAAGACGACATCAGGATTGTGGGGGTGGATTTCAACCGCTCCTATCTGTCCTGCCTCTCGGAGCCCAACGAATGTCCATGTTTTTCCAGCATTTGTCGATTTATACATCCCCCGTCCTGTGATCACGTTGCTCCGGATACCGTCAGAACCGGTCCCGACAAAGACGATCTTCGGATCGGAGTCGGCAACCTGAACGGCCCCTATCGAGCCTGTTTCGAAAAAGCCGTCAGTGACATTAATCCAACTGCGGCCGTAATCCGTAGTCTTCCAGACTCCACCTCCCACACTTCCCATGTAAAACGTGGAGGGCTGCGAGGCAATACCGGTGACAGTCGTCACTCGACCTCCCCGGGACGGCCCGATGCACCGATACCTGAGCCCTTTGAAAAGGCTTGGGTCAAAGGCTTTGTTTGAATCATTTCCTTGTTCCTGGTCAGTCATCAGCGATTCGGGGACTGCAGCAATGATAAATAGTGCCAGGAATGTAATGAACAATAGCTTTCTCATATGCAAATCTCCTTGTTTATTAAACTAAAGGTTCTACGACTAGAGAAAGAAATTGTATATTCGGGGATTCTCTTTTTCAACCCAAAATCACGTCAACCAATTCCGCCTGAGGCGCGTCTTAATATTAGGGAGAATGTTGTATCAATTCTACCAATCCGTGATAGCCGCATACTTAAAAGATTCACATTGATATTCTGAGAGGACTGATATGAAAATACTAAAATTTGCGCCCTTTTTTTCCCTAATGTTTATGTCATCTTTGCTCCTTAGCGCTCAAAAAGTTGAACAAAAAGTTGTCGAAGCCATAAGAGCTGAGGAAGACATAAAAATCGATGGAGTTTTGGAAGAAAGATCCTGGCAAAACCATGGATACAGTGATTTTACCCAAAGAAACCCAAAGGACGGTGAGCCTCCGACGGAAAAAACAACCTTCTGGGTGGTCTTCGATGATGAAGCCATCTATGTGGCTGCTCGGATGTTTGATTCAGAACCAGATAAGATAGTCAGTCGTCTGAGCCGAAGGGATGAAAATATTGATTCAGACTGGTTTTTATTTTCAGTCGATCCTTACTATGATCGACGCAGTGGATATCAATTCGCCGTCTCTCCTGCTGGTTCCATCATCGATTGGACCATTTTTAATGATGAATTCCGTGACACCACCTGGGATGGTGTCTGGGAGAGTGCCGCTCAGATTGACGATCAAGGCTGGACCGTAGAAATCCGCATCCCCTATAATCAGTTACGCTTCAAAAAAAAGGATAGCTATACATGGGGCGTGAACTTCCGCCGTGTCATCCAACGAAAGAATGAAGAAATGGTTTTTTCGTGGGTTCCGAAGGAGGAAAGCGGGTTTGTGTCTCATTTTGCCAAGCTGGTTGGGATAAGTGACATTAACCCCGGCCGCTTAATAGAGCTCCTCCCTTTCACTGCGAATAAGGCTGCCTTCAGTCCGGAAGTCCAGGGCAATCCATTCAAGACTGGAGAACACTTTACGGCCAACGGTGGCCTTGACATGAAGGTCGGATTGAAAAGCAACTTGACCCTTGACCTAACCGCCAACCCGGATTTCGGCCAGGTTGAGGTTGATCCGGCGGTCATCAACCTTAGTGCCGCTGAAACCTACTACCAAGAAAAGAGACCTTTTTTTATCGAAGGGGCCAACATATTCTCATTCGGATACGGGGGAGCCACCAGCCACTGGGGAGTCAATTGGTCAAGTCCCAGCTTTTTTTACAGCCGCAGAATCGGCCGCCCTCCCCAGGGTTATGTCCGTTCAAGCGGCTACGTCAAGTATCCGGATTTGTCGACCATCCTCATGGCCGCAAAAATTACAGGAAAAATCGGCAAGAATTGGAATATCGGCTTTCTCAACGCCCTCACAGAAAGAGAATATGCAGATATTGATTTGAACGGACAGCGTCTTTCTGAGGAAGTCGAGCCTTTCACGTATCACGGAGTCTTGAGAGCCCAGAAAGAATTTAATCAAGGGCGGCAGGGATTGGGATTCATCACCACGGGTGTCATCAGAGATTTACAGTCTGATATCCTCGAGAATAGTCTCAATCGAAACGCCTTTAGTTTAGCTCTGGATGGGTGGACTTTCTTGGATAAGAACAAATCTTGGGTTGTCTCAAGCTGGTTTGGAGGGACTCGGGTTTCAGGAAATCAAACAGCCATATTCAACCTTCAGAATTCCTACCCTCATTACTACCAGCGGCCCGACGCCACCCATGTGGAATTGGATGAGGAGGCGACTTCCATGAGCGGCTGGGCAGGTCGGTTTCTGATAAACAAGCAGAAGGGAAACATCATGTTCAACGCGGCCCTGGGAGCCGTTTCTCCCGGTTTCAACTCGACTGATATGGGCTACCAAGGGAGGGCAGATATCATCAACGGCCATGTCATGGTGGGATACCGCTCCCTCCATCCCGGGAAACTATTCCGGAGCTGGAGTCTGTATGTTTTTACCCAGCGGAATTACAATTTTGGCGGCCATAAGATCGGCGAACAGCGCCTGATCCTTTTCTCGAATTTCCAGTTTCTCAACTACTGGCAGGCCTATTTTCAGATGAGCGTTAACGCAAAACAATGGTCCCACACTCTCACGCGTGGAGGTCCGCTGGCATTAACTCCGGCTTACACCTGGTATGATTTTTATATAAGCAGTGATTCCCGTAAACCTATAGTGCTTTTCTTAGGCGGATTTTATTTCTCCGGAAAATCAGGCGATCAGACATGGTCAACTTTCATAAACCTGCGGTGGAGGCCAAAGAGCAACATCAGTTTCTCCTTCAACCCTGAATATTCTTCGAATAATACGGTCGCTCAATGGGTGACTCGGGTCGAGGACGAATTCATGACCGAAACCTACGGCAGCCGCTACATCTTTGCCCATATCGACCAGAAAACGTTATCCTTCAGCCTCCGCTTGAATTGGATTTTCACCCCAAAACTCAGCCTCCAAGCCTATATTCAGCCCTTTATGTCTGTGGGGGCTTACGACTTATTCAAAGAATTGGCCCGGGCGAAAAGTTTTGACTTTAACCGGTTCGGCGAGGGAGATTCTACGACGCTCGCCCGGATATATGGTCCTTGCGTAGTTTACCCTCTGCGCATCAAGAGCTCTGAG
>CAYGBF010000406.1:0-4663 GCA_964348035.1 uncultured Eubacteriales bacterium
CCATCAAAGACTTTTCCGTTTTTTATCAGCACATCATAGTCAACAGCCGTGTCCTTCTCTGCCGTTTGGATGAGCCCGACGAGCAGAACGCAGGCGAACAAAGCCAAAACACTTAAAACAAAAAATCTTCTTTTCATCGTTCCTCCTTCTCAAGAATATCTATTATTCTAGATAAGAGTGATCTGTCAAGATCATAAAGAAAAAAGGCATTACCTTAACGAGGGGTAACGAGGGGTCAGCGGTAACACCAGTAACACGGGTCAGACCGACCTATTTAATTAAAAATAAATAAGATAAGTCTAAAATCATGCCATTTTTTGCCCTTAAAATGCTCATTTTAGGGTCAAAAAGAGGCTTTTACGAAATTTGAGGATTGAACTCAATATTTCTGAAAGGAATAGATTGACTCTCAGCATTATGATGAAGAAGCGCTTAAAGCGATGATTTCAGCCCCAAAAAGCGGCTTTTAAGGGGAAAAATAAGGGTAAAAAGAGACGTATATTTTTTTAAATCTACGACTTAAGTCGGTCTGACCCAATTTATTATGATCTACAATTCTTGAAAATTTATCTACTTTTTGTATTTTTTGAGTAATTCCTCGTACAAGGTTTTGAGGTCAGCTTCCACACCTTCGATAAACACGTGCCTGATGTGAGTTCCGAGCTCGAGGACATCTCCGTCGGCTATCACAATATTGGCCAACTTGCCTTCCTCGAGGCTTCCCATGCGGTCGTCTACCTCAAAAATCTGGGCCGGATAGATGGTTACGGCCTTCAATGCCTCTCGTCTATCCAACCCGAAAGCGGCCGCCTTGGCCGCATGGTAAGGCAAGTCCTTGGCCAGACTGGCACTCGACGAAGAAAAAGCGATCTTCACCCCAGCCTGGTTGAGCACACTCGGATTCCGGAATACGGAATCGTAGCCATCCTCCCAACGGGCCGGCATTGAATTCATGGATCCGAAGACAACAGGTATTCCAGATTTCTTGATTTCCTCGACGACTTTCCATCCATCCGTCACTCCGTAGAAAATCCCTTTCAGCTTCTCTTCCTTGACGAACTTGATGGCATCAAGAATATCTTTCTCTCCGTGAACCGAAATCATGACCGGAGTCTCTCCGCTGACAACAGGAATCAGGAACTCGAGTTTCTCGTCAAACTCAGGAGACCGAAGGCGGATATCCTTCTCGGCAGCGAGCTTCCGTTTGTGGTAGAAGCGGGCTTTCCTGAACAGCTCCTTTATCTCCTTGAGCTGCTTAGAGGCTTCCTTCCTCGGCGGCTGGGTGGTTCGACGAAACCTCGGCCGAGCGATGGTGGGGAGGTTGATGTGCATGGCCACTGGACTCTTGATCACCATCTCTTGAGGTGTCCAACCCATGAGGCGTACAAGGCCACTCTGGCCCGAAATCAATCCTCCTGCTGGCGCCACCAGAGCCGCTGTGATGCCGTTGGCCCGGGCGATGGGGATGTGTACGGAATCTGGCCTGAGAGCTTCAACACTCACCGCTTGAGGATTAAACTTCCCTGTCTCTCTGTAGTCAACCGTAGCTCTCAGAGAGCTTATCTCTTGAAGCCCCAGCCGGCTCAGGCCGTCGATCATCCCGGGGTAGACAAGCAGGCCTTCAGCGTCGATGATCTTTGTGCCGACGGGAATCGCGACGTCCTTACCGACAGCTTCGATGGTCTTGCCTTTAATAAGGACTATTCCTTCTTCAATGTCTTCTCCGACCACGGGGATGATCTTGGCTCCCCTGATGGCGGTAAAACCCGGAGCTTGGTCTTCCGCCGGAATCGAAAACGTTCCCAGAAGAACGAGGGCCAGGATGAGGATAAACATCTTTTTCATCATGCACCTCCTCCTTTTTTCTTCTTGGCTTCTCTTTCCTTCTTCTTCTTTTCCATCTCTGCCCTTTCTTTCAAGTACTGAGCTCGGTCAAAATAGACCTCGCCCTCGATGATCGTCATCTCACAGCGGGTGTAGGCACTGAGCGGGTGCTCGTGGAAGATGGCGATATCGCCGTGTTTTCCGACTTCCAGACTGCCCACGATCTCATCCACGCCCAGCTGGATGGCCGGGTTTATGGTGATGAGTTTCAGGGCTTGCACTTCGCTGAGGCCGCCGTATTTCATGGATTTGGCTGCATCGTTGAACAGGCGCCGGATGCGTTCGCCGCTGTCAGAATTGATGGACACCAGAACGCCGTTCTTGGTGCAGTAGGCGGCATTGTAAGCAATCCCCTCAGAGGCCTCGATTTTATAAGCCCAGTTGTCGAGGAAGATGGAAATCCCTATGTTTTCTGCGGCCAACTCCTTGGCGATCTTGAAGGCCTCGGAGGCGTGTTCGAAAGCAGCGATTTTAAACCCGAATTCTTTGGAAAGGTTGATAAACTCCAGCGTCTCGTCAGCCCGGTAACTGTGACAGCGGGCGACCATGTCACCGCGGAGCATGTCGGCCAGAGCCTCCATCTTTAGGTCCTTTCTCGGAGGCAGGAGGTTTTTGGCCGCCTTCTTGTCTTTTCGGGCTTTCCGGTAGCGATCCCACTTTGCCATGTAATCCTTGGCCTTTAAGAATTCCCGCCGGATGATGGCGTTGACGCCCATCCTCGTCTGTGGATACCGCAGTGATCCTGTGCTCCTTCTATTAGCCTGTTTCGGGTTTTCGCCGAGGGCGAATTTCAGAGTCCGGGTGGCCTCCGGGACGAGCATCTCCTCTGATGTCTTTCCGCGCTTGAGTTTGATGACGATGTTCTCTCCGCCGATCGGGTTTCCACTCCCGTGCATGGTGTGAACCATGGTGACTCCACCCGTCAACCCAGTGTAGATCGAGGGATCTTCGGCATTTATGGCGTCGCGCATCTTCACTTCGGAAGAGACCGTCTCTCCGCTCTCATTCGTCCCCGTCAACGCAATATGAGTGTGGGAATCTATGATACCTGGAATGACGTACTTTCCCGAGGCGTCGATCACCCTGACTCCTTCGGGAGGCTCGATGTTCTGGCCGATCTTCTTGATAACGCCTTCGAGGATGAGAATGTCTCCGTTCAAGTGCGTTCCACTGGTAACAGTGAGAATCGTCCCTTTCTTTATCAAAAGGTCTTGGCCGGATAATAGCCCTGGCATTAGAGCCAATCCAACAATAACAACAAAACCGATTAATCTTTTTCTCATGAACCTGTCCTCCTATCCTAGTGATCCTGGGCTCCGTCTGGCCCGCAGTTCTGCAGGGCTTCCCATGATGGTGACGGTTCCTTCAATCGAGTCTTCCTCTGCTTGACCGCCGAAGGCTAAATCCACGGTCCGCCCCATGGCCTGGCCGGTGATGGTGAAGGTGATTTCTTTTCCAGAGAGGACGCCGTCGCTGATCGTCCATTCCCCAAAATCCGAGACCATTTTTCCGCTTATCTGGTTTCCGTCCTGCTCGATGTTCATCGTGAACTCCATCTTACCCATAGTCCCGGTCAACGTGGCATCCCATTGTCCGGTAAGGTTCAGCGTGGTTGGCTTTTTGGCTTCCTTGGGAGGCTGTTTGATTTCGAACGACTGGCCATCGACGAAAACTCTGCGGACTTGGGCTTTTTTGCCGAAGATCTCCTCGGAAGTGAGGACGATATTGGCAATTTTCCCCGCTTCCAGACTTCCCAGGATGTTGTCGACCCCAAGGTATTGAGCTGGAGTGAGGGTCATGGCTTTTAGAGCTTCTTCCTGGGGCAGACCTTTTTCGATGGCCTTCTGGATATTCTTCAGGATGTCCGAGGTTTTCAGTCCACTCGAGGCCAGCGCAAATGTCACACCTTCCTGGTGAAGATTAGCGGCATTGGCAGGATAAATCTCCTTTTCGGCCCGCTCCTTCAGCTCGCTCCCTTGGTTGGCAAAGCTGCTGGTGAACGGAGGCTTGAAATCAAGAGATACGAGGAGAGGAGTTTTGGCTTCCTTGACCAATCCCTTCACACGCCAGGCTTCGTTGCCCCCAGCCAGAAAACCGTTGAGTTTGAATTCCTTGATGAGTCGGAGAGCGCGTTTTATGTCCTCTAAATTGGCGCAGTTGAAGACCACGGGACGTCTTTTGACGACAAACGGAATGAGAGTTTCAAGGAACGGATCGTACACGGGTCTTTTCAGACCATTCGCCGAGGCGGCAAACAGAGATTTGTGCCGAGCATAATGTTGAGTGTCGAGGAAAGACTGGCGGAGATAGGACACGGTTCCCATAATACTCGTAGGATACCCCCCTCGGACTGTGGTGAAGTTCACATGAAGGGCAAAAGGGTGAACGACGACCATGGGTTCGATGGTCTCGCCGTTGAGGTTAAGAAGAACGCTCTGCCCGGCAAAAACTCCAGTCTGGGGTGCGATGAGGATGGTGGTGATGCCGATCTTGTGCAGCTTGTCTAACGTTGTTTTCTTGAATTTAAGATGATCAAGGGCTTCAAACTCAGGATGCTGCTTGGGCGCTGGTTGAGGTGTCGTGCTCCCTCTCGTCGAAGGTGCCGTTGGCCTCTTCACCTCTAGAAAGAAATTCGTGTGGGCGTCGATCAATCCCGGGTAAGCAAACAGGCCTTCGGCTTCGATGACTTCAGCATCCTCGGGAACAGTCACGTTCTCCGTCGAGCCCAGGGCCTCGATAAGCCCATCTCGGATGACGATCGTGCCCTTTTCTATCGGGG
>CAYGBF010000407.1:0-2706 GCA_964348035.1 uncultured Eubacteriales bacterium
GGGCACAATGACGAATAACCGCCGCAGGCGTGCTTTTTTCTTCTTTCAAAGAGTCATACCGGTAGGAAAGATCGTCCATGATCGAGGAAAGGGTTTCTTCATCAGTGAGAAGAGAGAGCCCTTTCCTCGTGAATCTTAATAACCAGTTTCTTTTCATATCTACCCTTATTCATACCGCAGGGAATCGACCGGATTAGCTGTGGCAGCCTTGAGGGAGTGGCCGCAGGATGTCAGGAGTGCGATGAGGGCTGTGAACATTCCCGGAATCAGGAAAGTCCAGATACCGACTTCGACTCTGTAGGCAAAATTCTGGAGCCATTTATTCATGATCAGATAAACCAGGGGCCAGGTGATGATATTGGCGAAAAGAACCAACTTGATGAAGTGCTTGGAAAGCAGAAGAAAAATGCCGCTGGCAGAAGCCCCGAGCACCTTCCTGATGCCGATCTCTTTGGTCCTTTGTTGGGCGAAAAATGCTGCTAAGGCCAACAGTCCTAGACAGGATATCAAAATCGCAAGCAAAGAAAAAATAGCGGTGATCCGCCCGGTTTGCATTTCCGATCTGTAGAGTCTATCGAAATTCTCATCCAGAAAAGAATAGACTATGGGAAGAGGAGGGGAGAAGGAATCCCAGGTCTTTTGTATAAACTCCAGAGTGCCTCGAATATCGGCTGTATTTATCCGAACGGCCAAGTAATTAGTTCTTCTTTGATAAGGTTCCGGATTGAGCAATATGCCCAGCTTATCTATTCTATTGTGGAATGATTTATAATGGAAATCCTTGACGACACCGATCACATAGAGTGTATTACCTCCCCTTTGGATCTTTTTGCCCAGAGGTTCATCCCAGCCCATCTGGGCTGCGGCTTCTTCATTGATGACAATAGAACTTGTGTCTGTAGAGTATTCCGTAGAAAAGAAACGCCCCTGGGATAGCTCGATCTGCAGTGTTTCGTTATAATCCGAATCTCCCCAAACCAGGTCGAAATGAAGCCGTTCATGACCTTCTGGAACAACCTGCTGGTTGGCAAATCCTCCAGTTCCTGGCAGTCCGGAAGCATAGGAGAGAGAGACGATCTGAGAGTGCTGCCTGAGTTTTTCCTTGAAAGCCGCACGGTTTCCACCCAGGAGACCCGGATCTTGGATTAAGACCACTTGCTCCTGGTTAAAACCCAGTTTTGTGCTCCGGACGTACTTCAATTGATTGAAAATGACAAAAGTGCTGGATATGAGAAAGATAGATATTGCGAATTGGAAAACCACCAGGCTGTTCCTGAGGATCTGACTTTTTCTTCCTTGTTTGAGATGTCCTTTGATGGCTGTCACTGCCTTAAAGGAGGAAAGAAAAAAAGCCGGAGCGCTGCCCGCCAGAATCCCGACCGCGATCGCTAGGCCGGCCAAAACCGGAAGAATCCAGGGATCTCTGAAATAATCAATGCGAATCTCTCTTCCAACCAGGTTCCTGTAAAAGGGTAGACATAGATGAACCAGGAGGACGGCCAACACCGTGGCGGCAATACTGATCAGGGACGATTCCAGGAGGAACTGCTTGACGAGCATCATTCGATTCGATCCCAATACCTTTCGAACACCGATTTCTTTGGCCCGGACCAGTGACTGGGCGCTGGAGAGATTGATGAAGTTGATACAGGCGATCAGCAGAATGAAGAAGGCGATCACTGAGAAGATGTAGATGTAGACGATATCCCCCTGAACGTTATAGGACTGGGACACTTTAGAATAAAGATGGATTTTCTTGAGAGGCTCCAGATAATAGTTCCACTCCACAAAACTTTGGTAGACCGAGGTCACATGTTTTTGGGAGATGTCAGCAAGCTTGGCTTCGAGCTGTTTTGGGGAATATCCCGGCTTCAGGAGCACGTAAGTAGCGAAATTATTATTGGCCCAGACTGTACTTTGAGCGATGTCAAAGGAGGACAGAGACAGAAGGAATCGAAACCGCATATGTGAGTTATCGGGGATGTCTTTCAGGATGCCGGTGATGACATAGTCCTTATCAGAGATGGTTAAGGTCTTATTAATGGGATCTTCGGATCCGAAGTATTTTTTTGCAACTTTCCAGGTGATCACCGCTGTGTTGGGTTTTGCCAGGGCAGTCTTTGCATTTCCTTTTTCGAGGGGAAAAGTAAAGAGATTAAAAAAATCCGCATCAGCGGCGATGACACCGCTTTCTCGGAAAGATTGCTCCTGATAGGAGACGATATCTTCTCTTCGACCGCCGACTCTAACAGCCTGCTCAACTTCTGGGCATTGAGCCAGAAGGGTTCCAGCCAGTGGAGCTGGTGTCGAAACCTGATCGATGTCGACATCGATAATTTTACCATGAACCGCGATTCTGTATGTATGAACGGCTTTTTCATGAAAACGGTCAAAACTCAACTCATGGAAGACATACAGCCAGATCAAAATGCTGCAAGTTAGTCCCATCGTCAGGCCAATGATATTAATCAATGAGAAGGCCTTTTGTTTGCAGAGATGCCGAAAAGTAGTCTTTAGATAATTCTTCAGCATGGCGAGACCTCCGAAGATGCTTTGTAAAAGAAACGGGACTAAGAGTATGAGAAAAAGGGCACAATGACGAATAACCGCCGCAGGCGTGCTTTTTTCTTCTTTCAAAGAGTCATACCGGTAGGAAAGATCGTCCATGATCGAGGAAAGGGTTTCTTCATCAGTGAGAAGAGAGAG
>CAYGBF010000408.1:0-12281 GCA_964348035.1 uncultured Eubacteriales bacterium
ATGCACGGTTCGGAGGGGGGAGGGGCCAGGTAACTGGTTCTTCCTACCCCTATCAGGAGAGACTGTGAATTCCTTCTTCCGAAGAAATAAATCTAGATAACGAAACAAATCGATTACAGAGAAATTAGCTTTAATCTACTGATATTAATGACGTTAGATGGATTTCAAATCACAACAACCGGACAGCAGCGATTTGAAATATCAGGAACGAAAAGAAAGCCCCTCTCACCCTAGGGCAAGAGGGGCTTTGAGCTTTCTGCTGCTGCGTCTTTTACTGCTTAGAACTCGAACCGGATTCCGAATCTGACAACGAACGGACTCAAGACGTCGTTGACTTCATTTGGATGGGAATCGGGCCTAAAGTAGTTCCTCGAACTTCCAGGTCCATAATAGTAATAGCGACCCCAATACTCGCCTTCCGTGTTCAGGACCATGGATTTGTTGAAGATGTTGAACGCATCGACCATCAGGTAAGCCTTCCCGTCTCCGATTTGGATCATCTTCTCTAGACGAAGATCCAGCTTCCAAAAAATGGGATGCTGATAACTTCGGTAGGGCTTTATGAGGATAGTTATGCTTCTGTTTCTGTAGTTGTACGGGCCAGAATACCAGCGGTTCCTGAGCCCGATGCTCGAGTTTTCTTTAAATCCCTCTCTGGCCGTGAAGAAGCCGGAGATGTTGATCCCGAGGGGAAGCTGGTACAGCCCTGAGACTTTGACCATCCATCTCGAGTATGTCCAGCCAGAATAAGGTCTACCATCCAAGGCCCATGCGTTGGTCTTATCAAAGTCGGTATCATCCATGAACATACCAACTCCGTGTCGTCTCTCCTTCTGGAAGGTCGCGGAGGCGTTCATCATCCACTTGTTCGAGAACCTCTTGTTCACGATAAGATCGATCCCGTACCATTCCCGCCAGTAGTCTTTAGCGTATCTCCCTACTTCGTACAAGGTATAAGAGGCAGTATTAAATCCTGTACCCTGGTAGTCATCAGTTTTGAAATACCACGGAGCATTGGCAGCATCTTCTCCGATAGTCCCGTCCCACAAGCTGAGATCCCAATCATAACGTCTCAGCATTTCTTCTTCTGGAATCTTGACAGGCAGAGGGTATCCTTGCTCGTACATATCAGGGGATTCTTCCATAATGACATTGTTGTCATCATCAATCCAAAAATTAATGTCATTGAGGTAATTGTCATACCTTCTCCAGGACCCGTTGATGGCCACTCCCAGATCAGGCAGAAGCTCTCTCTCCAGGGTAAGCTGGATTTCGGTGGTGCGCCTCGAGCCAGAGTCTTTGGAGTATTGATTATCCTCCCATCCTTCAAGATCGATATTGGAACTATACGGAATGCCCGTATACATTACTCCCTCGCCATCTTCGAGGTCTCCGACAAAATTGCCATTTTCATCAAACGCGTTGTACAATTGGTACCTGTTTGGGTGATCTCCCGAATATTCCCAGTAGAGCTCATTAGGCTGGGCCACAAAGTCGCCGTCATCCCACCACCAGAACTTAACATCACCCGAATCCAACCCAGGCAGCCTGAAGTTTTCACCGATGTCAATATCCATGAAGGCGGTGTACCGGCTGAAGGACAGTTTGGCGATAGTCTTGCCATCTCCGAACATGTCCCAAGTGATTCCGAGCCGGGGAGAAAGATTCGTCCAATAATATCTTCCTCCCTCGAAAGCTGTGACTTGTCGAGTCTTACCCAAAGAAGTGGTAGGAAGGAAAGCTTCTAGGAAGCTGCGGACTTCTGGGGTGGCGATGGCATCATCGCCGAACCAGATGGGGTGGTCGTAGACCGCCTGGGCTTCTTGAGCACCAGATAAAGGAATCTGATAGTCAAAACGAGCTCCGGCTAGGATGGTGAAGTTTCCGAAAGAGAATGTATCCCTTACGTAAGCCTGCCAGTGCCTGACGATTCCCTCTTCAAACAGGTATCTGTCTACGTCCAACCACATGAAGTAAGGACTGGGGGCTGGGTCTTCGATGCCATCTCCATCGAAGTCAGCTGTGTCACCTAGCAAGTTCCAGGTGACATCCATATGCCCTTCTCGTTCGTCATCAGTGGTGCCTGACCGGTCGTTATACTCAAACCCGAGAAGGATTTCATGGCTGGCGCCGAACAGATCATCGTTAAAGTAAGTCGTCCGTAGAGATATCGTCTGGGTAGGTCTTATGTATTCAACCCTATCATATCCTGCCGGTTGCCCGCCAAGCGGGGGCGGAGCCTTCCATACTTCCGCGCCGTCATCGTACCAGGGCACTTTGACAAAATCGCGGTCAGACATAGGAGTCAACGAAAAGGCGACGTTGGCATAGATGTATTTGGCGGAGACGAACAGGTTGTTGCCGACCATGTGCTCATCATGGATTTTATGGAGCGGGTTTCCGAAATGCATGGGTTCGCCCTGGAAATATCCATCGGGAAATGAGAAAGAGGCACCCCTTCCCCACTTGTTTTTAGCCCCCCATGAATAAAGAATTTCAGCTCGGTTTTCCGGAATGATCTGGGCATTGACTTTCAATCCAAAGTTTCGAAGGTAGGAATTATCTTCATTCCCGTAAGTGGTGATCGTGTTGATATCCTGGACGCCAAAATAAAACCAGGCCCAGAGCTTGTCTTGGATGACCGGGGCCCCGATGTTTATCCCGAAGTCTTTGATGTCTACGATTTCGGGGATTTGCCCAAACCCGGAATTTTCGGCTTTAAGCTCTTCTTCACGTTTGTCATTATTGGCTTGGAACCCGCTTTCAGTCCAGAAAACCCTTCCTCCGACACTCGGCCTGTTTCCGGCTCTTCGGGTCACGATGTTCAGGTTGATTCCCGCTTGCAGCTGCGTGACATCAGCACCGCCGAGGGTGAAGTCGATCTCTTCGAAAGAATCGAAGTCGTAGTAAGTGGGAGACGCTCCCATCGCATCCGGGTCGGTTACGTTCACGCCGTCGACGTTATAAGACGTTTGGTATCCGGTCTCTCCTCTGACGATCATGTCGGACTGCTGCCCGGATTCGGTTCCACCCACATTCTCTCTGTCCATCACCACACCCGGGGCCATCTGGGCGACAACCCAGGGATCACGGGCCGAGGGAAGGCTCTGGAGTATCTCGCGGTCCACGTTGTGGGAAACTTTGGTGGTCTTGATATCCACGATCGGGGATACGGCCGTGACGGTGACCTCTTCCTCGATCGCTCCTATAATCAGCGTGATGTTGATCTCTGTGTTAGAGTCGAGCCTGACGATGATGTTAGATAAAGTCTCTGTCCTGAATCCAGCCAGCTTGGCAGTTAACTTATAGCCTTTCGAAGGGGGAAGACCGACAAACCTGTACAGTCCTTTGTCGGAAGTGAATGTGCTCATCTCACGGATGTATTCACTATCTAGAGTCAGAGTCACACCAGGAAGAGGAGTTCCCTTTTCATCGGTAATCGTTCCCCAAATGTTTCCGGTTCTCTGCTGGGCCAACATGAGTGGGGTGATGAGTAACGCAATGCATAAGGTAATTATCAGTTTACGCAAATTGTTCCTCCTTTCAAAAGTTGAAAAATCCTTTACCCGAGAGTGAAAAATGTCACTCTCCTTCTCCCTTTAGTCTTAATATTCCCCTTCCTTTCTATCACCTCCCTGATATAATTTGTAAAATATATTTGCAATTTCCATGCCAAGTCCGGAGTTTTTCTAATTACATTCATATCTGTAATTTGCATGTTTAATGTCTTGTGACTCCCCTAACAGAACTCCAAAAAAATGAATAATTATCCAAAAATTTGGATTTTTTCTAATCCTGAGCCAGTTTAACATCCACCCAGAAATCATATTTTTTCGGGCTTCTTTTTCTAACCGATGCCAGGCCAGCCGAATCACGTGGTCTACTGCTCCTTTCCTGAGTCAAACCGGTCGCTCTGTCTCCGGTGGCTCGAGTGCTCTGGGCCCCCACGCCGGTTAACCTCTGCTTTTTCATTTCTTCGGTCAGGCCGCCCCATTCAAAACCGATTTTTAAGTTTTGACCGGGTTCTGTTCCGATTCCCGGAGCCAATCCCGCTGCTTTTTCCAGGGGTATGGCGAATTCATACACGGTCATCTTGTCTATCTTAGCCGATGTGAACATGGTTTTTTTTGCTTCGGGTCTCGAAGACTCTGGCGAAGATGGATCGTGATCCTTGTTGATGACCTTATACTGGTGAATGGAATACTGATTTCTGGCTCTAATTCCGGCTTTCTTTTCATCGGGCAGGGGTCCTTGCTGTTTTTCCAGGATAGCGATGAGCTGATCAGCCGTTAGCCTCATCTTATAGAACCTGATCCCATAATCTTTTTTCTTCTTTCCTTCTGTGTTGTGGTAGATCGTCATCCCGCTTAGGTTTATCGAGCTTAAATATCTCGGGTCTTTGAAGATGAACAGGACATAAAGGTATTCCGCATCATTCAGGAAGGCATATTCCACATTGACTTTCTTATTATGAGTGAAGCCCTCTTGCGGCCATTCAAGATGAGAACCATCGATCTTGACAGGGGCTTCCGCCCAGCGGCTGTTCACCGCTTTATCCTTGGTTAAAGCGACGATTGACAGGCAGAATACCGCATATAGTATCAAAATGAGTTTTATAAGGGATGTTTTGCTCATCATATCCTCCGAATCTCCTCCGGCTTTTTCACAATTATATCGATGTCTTTTTAAAATCTCAAGCCAGAGAAAACCCTCCGCACTCAGTGAGCCCGATGAGCTGTGAAATTGTCGACGGAGTTGTCTCAGTCTATTTTTCGGCCGTCCCGGGTTTTAATCGGCCGGCAGGGATTACCGACGGCGATGACATCGCAGGGAATATCCTTGACCACCACACTTCCGGCCCCGATGATGACCCTGTCGCCGATGGTCACTCCGGGAAGGATACACACTCCCATCCCTATCCAGACATCGTCACCGATCGTGACCGGATCCTTGACCCACTCCGTCTGGCTGACTTTCCTTTCATCGAAGGCATGATTGGCCGTGTGGATCATGCAGTACGGTCCACAGCCGCTGTTATTCCCGATTTTGAGGCCTCCGAACCCGTTGACGTAGCAGCCGTGGTTAAAACGGACATGGTCGCCCATTTCGATCCCGTCGGAGTTGAGCCAGATTATCTGGTTGACGTACAGACAGTTCTGGCCCACTTTCTTGGCATCTCGGGGCCTGAAGTAGATGATGGCCTTTGTCTCATCTGTTATCTTCATCTTTAATTCCTTTCACCTGAATAATTCATAAAAAATGCCGATACCTTCAGCAATTTTTATTCATTTTTCCTAAGGAAATTTATAAATATGAATCGGCATTTTTTACCTTTACCTGCCTTCGCAGGTACAAGTCAGGCGAGTCGATTTCACCGCATCTGCTTCGTTGCGGCGCATTCGCAGTGGAAGGACCCCCGGCCCGACCTACCAAGCTTCATGCGTCGACGCCTCGCATCTACGGCAAACTCGACTCGTGAATTGTCCAGGCTAAATGGGATCAGATCTTGAACCTGGACATTTTTCCCGATTCAGGAGCCGACCCCATTTTATCCAGAATTCACTATTTTTTCATAAAACTCATAGATATGGCTGATCTGTTCCTCCACAGTGAACGCATAACGACTCTTCAAGACCTGTTCTTTGATATCTTTGGTGCGCTGGTCGGACAGTTCCTCCGCGAGATGATCTAATTTTTCTATGACGACACCCACTCCGTGTTTTTCCACGAAGCGTTTTTGCGATTCATGGGGAAAGGTGATGACAGGGAGTCCGGCTGCGATGTACTCGAAGGTTTTGTTGGCCAGAACAGTATCGGCATGGGCTCTGTTTTTTTGGACGTTAAACCCCGACCAGCCAAAATCGTATCGAGTCATCTCAGCCATCAGCTCAGGGGGTGATAGATGTTGGTAATAATGGATAAACTCACTCATTTCTCCAAGATCTGCATACATCTCATTTTCTCGAGATGGATAAATATGAATATGGATGCCCTGACGAGCTATGTCTTCGAAGATGCAGAGCAGATCATAGTGACCGCCGCTCCTTTCACTGTCCAGATGTCCCTCGTAGACGATGTGGATCAGTCCCTCCGAACAGGAAAGTTTCGGTTTGAGGACTGCAGGAATCATTTCCTTGACAACATAATTGGGAAAAACAAGGCTCTCTTTCCGATCGAGTTTGTACTTTTTTCCGGCTATCTCGAGTATGGCCTCCGAGACCGCGATCAGGCCATCACTCCCTTCAGCGGCAGCTTTTTCCTCGAGCTTAATCTTTCCTGAAGAGTCATCCTTTCTCTTGAGGCCATCATCATACCGTGTTTTCCGGAGCGTTAGCAGATCATGAATATCATGGATGACAGGAATTTTGCCCTTGAATAATTTCAAGGCAGCTACAGTTAGTGAGTCAGGAGCATTATGGCAGTGAATGAGGTCTGGCTGCACGTGGCTGGTGATCGAGTCGATGTCTCGTTCAAAGTCCTCGCTGATTTTGAACCAAGCATCGAAGAGTTCATCGCCATGACCGTAATAGCCGCTGAGAGTCGAGCCGCGGTAACCGAAAAACAGCTGAACACCGCTGCTCTGGGATTTGAATCCCACGGCGTATTTTAGGGTTCGTATGCACGGTTGTTCTTGGAGGAATAGGATTTTCATTTCAAATAGAGGACGTTCTCCAAAGTATATCCCTTCTCTTCATACTTAAAACGCATCAAGTCGTAAAGAATGTCATTCCTCTCCCGTCATCCCAGCGGAGCCTGCACCTGTGCAGACAGGTGGCTGGGATCCAGTCTTATAAGAGTCTTTTTTTGTTCTGGATCCCTGCCTGCGCAGGGACAGGCTGGTTTCCTGCTTCCGCAGGAACAAGCCTGGATTCCCGCCTGCGCGGGAATGACGAAAAGGAGCGGGGACAAGCTTGTTCCCTGCAACTGCCTCCGCAGGCACAAGCTACGCAGGGACAAGCTCAAACACGTAGTTCAATTGGCCGTTGGGAAGATGATTGACAACTGTTTTCATCTCCATCCCGAGATTCAATTCTTCCTCTGCAATATCTTTAGCCACTCGGCCGAAGATTTTATAGTCCCCGTAGTCCAGGACCGCGATGAAATAGGGTAGATCCTCTTCAAACCCGACAGGCGCGTACACCAGCTTGCTGAAGGTCACGAGCTTCCCTGGTCCTGAGACTTCAAACCACTCCACATTGCTGGACATGCATTTATAGCAATCGGCCCGAGGTGGAAAGAAGACCTTTCCGCAGTCTAAGCAACGTGTCCCCATGACTTTTCCCTCTTCTAAGTGATTAATGAAGTCATTTACCTTGGTCGTGGCTGTGAAGCTTACCGTCCCAAATTTCTTGAACCGATCATCTATTTCTTTTTTCTGTCCCATCGTCTTACCTCCCGAGGATGGTTATTGTTCCGTACAGGCCAACACCGCCGATGTTGTGGACGAGCCCGATTTCGGTATCTCTAATTTGCATCTCTCCGGCATCACCTCTAAGCTCCAGGACGATGGTCCGGATCTGAGATCCGCCCGTGGCGCCGATGGGATGACCCTTGGAGAGTAATCCACCGTCCACGTTCACCGGCTTAGTCCCGTCGAGGTAGGTCTCTTTTTCCCTGATCAACTCTACCCCTTCTCCAGGACCAGCAAATCCTAAGTCTTCGTAAGCCATGATTTCGGAAATCGTGAAGCAGTCATGGACCTCAGCGACATCGATATCATTTGGAGAGACACCCGCCATCTTGTAGGCCTGCTGGGAAGCCAACTGAGCCACCTTTAATCCCGTGAACTCCTCTCTACCTGACATGTTCACACTCGCCGAGGCCGCTCCCAATCCCATGATCCAGACGGGTTTATCAGAGAGAGCCTTGGCTTTCTCTTCGTTGGCGACGATAAGACAGGCACTCCCATCGGCATTGGCACAACAATCCCCCACACACAAGGGATCGGATACGCTGCCCGACATGAAATGCTCCGGGTCCGTCAGCATCTCCATGGTTACCGGTTTACGGAAGGCTGCCTTAGGATTGAGCTGTCCGTAGGTGGCGGCTTTAACCCGGACCTGGGCTAAGTCCTCGGCAGTGGTTCCGTATTTATCCATGTGGGCTTTGGCAAACATCGCGTAATAGGCGGGCATCATCGTGCCGAACGGACTTTCCCATTGAATATCCGCCCCCCGGCCCATCCTCTCTTGGGATTCGGCTGAGGATATTTCTGACATCTTCTGAAACCCCAGGACAGCTACGATATCATGAAGCCCCGCCCGGATCAGGGCATAGGCCATACGCAGGCCCATGCTGGAAGAGGAGCACAGGCTTTCCAGATAACACGTCGGCTGAGGAATCAGTCCGAGGTATTCAGCAAATACGCCTGAAGGAGAGCGCTGTTTGTCATACTCTGGGGCGGAACAGATGATCGAAGCATCGATATCTTCGACCGAAACCCGGGCATCTGTCATGGCCTCTTTAAACCCTTCGAAGGCCAGTTCCCTGATCGAACCCGGGTATCTCCGGACAAAGGCACTCTGACCGACCCCGATGATTCCAACTTTTCCCATAAAAACCTCCGTAAAATTATGGTAAATGTATTTTGTTTCTATCGCTAAATATACTGACCTCCGTCAACCTTGATCACCTCGCCGGTGATGTGGCGTGCCTTATCGGTGCAGAGAAAGGTCACCAGATAAGCCACATCCTCGGGTGTCCCGAGGGAATCAAACACTGTTTCGGCCTTGGATTTTTGCTTGAATTCTTCGGGCATGCTCTTGATCATAGCCGTCTCGATCAACCCAGGAGCGACGGCATTGACATTTACCCGCGATCTTCCGAGTTCCTTGGCCACAGTCTTGGTCAGGGAGATCGTGCCGCCTTTGGCCGCCGAATAATTGGACTGGCCGAACCGGCCCCGCAGGGCGTTGATCGAGGTCAGGTTGACGATCTTCCCCGATTTCTGTTCCTTGAAGATCGGAGCGACGGCTCTGATGAAGTTGAACGTTCCCTTCAAATCGACGTTGATGACCTTATCCCACTGTTCTTCTGTCATCTTCCAGATAACGCCATCCCAGTTCATGCCCGCATTGTTGACCAAGATATCCAAACGCCCGAATTCCTCTACGACCTTGTCAACCAGCTTCTGGGCTTCACCGAAATCTGAGATATCCACTTGAAAGGCTTGGCCTCGACGCCCTATGGTTTGGATATCCTTGGCAATCGCCTCTGCTTCCTCCTTGTGCTTGCGGTAAGTTAAAGCCACATCGGCTCCGTTCACGGCCAAATCCATCGCTATGGCTGTCCCGATACCCAGGCTGCCACCCGTGACAAGAGCCACTTTACCTTCTAAATCCATGTCTTTTCTCCTCCTTGGTCTAATGATGTCATTTCCTGCGGCTCATTTTTTATCGTTAAAAAAGCCTGCCACAAATATACCTTAATTCTCAGACAAAAAAAATATGTCTTTTCATCCTCCAAAAAAGCAAGCGGAATTTTTCCTAATCCATGTATTTCCGCCTAAATTCCGCAGTCCTCTTTTCCACAAAGGCCAGCAGGCCTTCTAAAGCGTCGGGATGCTGGAAAGTTTTTACCAGAGCCTCGTTAAGTTCGCGTTCTGCTCTCTCATCCAGAGACCTTCCTTCGAGGTATTCATCAAAACCTTTACTTATCAACTGATCAGCCACTTTAACGGCATGAGGAGAATTATGGGCAATCCGCTGAGCAGCTTTGTCGATGAATGTCTTGGCTTCCGGTGGATAAGAATCTTTAGCTTGGCCCGGACTGTAGGCATACAGCCGGGAAAGGAAATCTCGCTCGGAGAAGACATCCCTCATTCTCCTCAGTTCCTCCTCCTCTTCGGGAGTAAGTTCTGCAGGCAGTTCTTCGATGTTCAAGGCGTCAACCTGCTGTTCGGAAAGAGGCTGACCGTTGTTATCAATGATGGCCGCGGCTAATACTCCAGCCGCATCATCTCTTTGCCGGGCCGGGACGATGAAATCAGCCAGGCCCAGATATTTGAGGAGTCTGGGCGAGGACAGGACACCGCCAGCCAGGATTAAATGCCGACTCAGAGCCAGGGTTAGCTCTTTATCACCCGTCTGTTGATGGATAAGCTGAGGCAGGGTAAGCGTCCCCCTGAGCCCCGGATAAATGCCCAACCGTGTCTCGGGAAAAGAAAAGGATGTTCGCTCGGTGGCGATGACCAGGGAGTCCACGTCCAAGGCAAATGCCAGGGCAACTTCAACACCTCCTCCGTAGGCCGCGCCATCCACGATAACAATCTTGGGCTTACCTCCCCCTCTCATCTCCTGAAAAATCACCTTCTGCCAGCGGGCTGTGTTTTTTTTTATATCCTGAAAGTTCCCTTCTTGTATGGATCTTATGAAATTTGATACATCGGCTCCGGCGATAAACGTCTTGATCGGAGCCGAATCGAAAATTATGACTTTGACATGGTCATCCTTGTTAGCTTGGCTGAAAGAGGATTTCAAGCTTTCGAACACCCGGTTATCCAACGCGTTAGCCGTTTTGGGTCTTGATATCATGATGCGAGCCACCCTTCCCTGATTCTCAAGAGAAGTGATAACGGGTTCTTGTTTGAGCGGCCAAGGTGTGTTTTTCTGAGCCTGGGAGATCAGAAGCTGGGGGATCGGGAAGTTGATCTCCCGGCGGTGTGACAGCTGCATTTTTTCGACGACTATCCGCATCACCTCTTGGATGCCCACCTTGTTCATCAGGGCAAAAGGCCCGTCTTTCCAGAGAAAAGCCGTCTGGCAGAGCCTATCTACATCATCCATCCTGATGACTCCAGCTTCGACGACCTCAGCCGCTGTCAAGAACCCGACGGCCAGGAATCGGTTCTTGAGGGCATCGACCACCATCACATCGGCAGATTCCTTCTGGGCGTTTTCCTCGGAAACCCACTTAACCGAAGATTTATCCTCTGCTTTTTTATACTTTTCCAGAAGGTTCAGGTAGCTTTCAGGAGGAGAGAAAAAATTACGGTAAACTCTGTACAGCGGATCATCCGGGTTCGAGGAATCCGAGAAGGATTCCATGGTGTGTATCCCCAACGGAACTCCGGTGTGGTCCATCAAACGCAAAAATCCCATCGGTATTTGATACGCCTTCTTGCCTGCCGCCTCGATCGAAGGGATATCGAAGCCCTCGTCGACCATTCGGGCCGCTTCGAGGAGAAGGGAGACAAAAATCACATCGGCGGCTCCCCCCTTCCGGCTGCTGAGGATGGGAGTGGCGATCTTCCCGGCCAGCTTCATGTACTTGGCGGCCAGCTCGATGCTTTCGGGCGAGGCTGTCTCAGACCCGGCGTACTCTCCAGCCCGGTTCTTATGGGGTAGATAAAAAAAGTGCATCCAGACAACCTTATCCGGCCGGTTCGTTTCTCCGGCCATTATGTTTATATCCAGGGAGGAGGTGTTGGAGGCGAAGACAACATCAGGAGCACAGAGTCCATCCAGTGTTTTAAAAATCCGTTTCTTAATCTCTATATCTTCCGTGGCTGATTCGATGACGAGTTTGATGTTTTCCCCCCGGCAGGCTTCTGCGTAGCTGGTTGTCCCCAGAATTCGGTTTCCGATCTCTCGAATCTGTGTCTCAGAAAAAATGCCCGCTTTCAGGGCTGCTCCCAGCTCCGAACCTATCCTGTCGAGGGCTTCATGCAGTATATCCGAGCTCGTATCGATGAGGCCGACAGTAAACCCACTCTGAGAGTAGGTCTGGGCCAGGCTGGCTCCCATCGTCCCGGCTCCGACAATCAAGAGCTCCACATCATCCCAAGTTAAGACTTCTTCTCCTGTTTTCTTATCCATGTCTCACGAGATATTGACTCTGTTTATTTTGAGGTTTTTTTCCTCTAGCTGATTATATTTTCTCTCCTAAGAAGTTCTTCGAGTCGGCAAAAAAATACGCCCTTTCTTCTGAACCTTCTTATCTTCGAAAAACGTCCGGTCTTTTCTTTCCTGGAAGAGATATCCCACTTACTCTTTGGGCTTGGCTAAAACAGCCTCCATGAACGCCTCGTCCACGGACTTCCCTTCGGCGATCAACTGACGGTACTTGATAAAGTCGATAACATCCTGACCCGTGATTTTCTTGGTGTTGAAGGCGTTAAAACCCAGGAAGGCCTCGGTTGTCATGTTGACGGCCAGCCAGTGACGGTTGTAGTTTTTGGCCATATCCCAGAAAAACTTCTTCTTGGCCCGGACGCTGTCCAGAGATTTTATCAAACATCCTGGGAAGAGATTGGTAAACTTCCAGATGACGGCGTCCACAGC
>CAYGBF010000409.1:0-1880 GCA_964348035.1 uncultured Eubacteriales bacterium
GTATTAAATGCCAGAAACGCAAGGCAAAGCGGTTCTGTATCGCTTTAGGCCAGTCCGTATGCAGCCTCTGCTGCGGTTTACTCAGAGAAAAAGAAATACATTGTCCGACAAGCTGCAGATTTCTCGTTCAACACAAACCTTACCAGGAAGACAGGATTATCAAGAAGAAACAAAAGCAGCCACTTGGCAGAGAGTTGCCAGAGGAAGACATCCTGAGAGATGAGAGGATGGCTTGGCTCGCTTTCCAGGCTGAGGTGCCGATCAAGATTTATTATGATAAGCATCAATCAAGCAGAGATAAGGATGTCCTTCTTGCTTTGGAATACGCGAAAGACAAGTTGATAAAAGGGACAGGAACTCTGATTGTTCCTGATCGAAAACCTGGTCCTGTGAATGAATTGGGAGAGGCGATATTCCGCAGGATCGAGGATTGTCGCTATGAAAAGACAGTGATTTTGCCCGGGGAACAGGCCGTCTACAGCCAACAGGAAAAGATCAAATGCTTGGACAGGCTGATCCACGCTGTACGGCATTGGGCTCAAGGGGATTTTGACGGCCGCATCTATCTGGATAAGCTTGTGGATCGTTTCTCCCGCCTCCAGAAAATCTCCGATCAGGAAAAAATCATCACCCGCTCTTGAGATTAATCTTTACTCATCAGAGCCGCCACAAACTCAAGAGAAGGAATATTGCTGCACACGATTTTGATGACGGCGGCTATCGGAACGGCCAAAATCATGCCCGGTATGCCCCACAGCCAGCCCCAAAAGAATAGAGAGAACAGGACGACGAGCGGGCTGAGCCCCAATCCTTCTCCCATCAATCTTGGTTCGATAAAATTCCCGATCGACATCTGGATCGTGCCCAAGATGATAAAAATCCAAAAGGCCGGCCAGAGGTTGTCGAATTGGAAGGCGGCGATAATCAAGGGCAGGATTGTGGCCACGATAGAACCTATGGTAGGGATATAATTCAAGAGGAACGTCATGAACCCAAAGACGATGGCAAAATCCACACCAAAAATCATCAGGACAAGGGTGGCCATAGCCCCTGTAAAGAAGCTGACGACTGTTTTAATAGCCAAATATTTCTGGATCTGACTATCGATGTTTTGGATGACGTCGATGACTTTTTGACTGCGATGGGTGTCGAAGGAATTTTTGATCTTTGATTTTGTTTTGCCTCTTCCAGCTAAGATAAAGATGATAAAAACAAATATCAGGAACAGATTCGAGATGAACGAGAAGAAGGGACCCAAGGAGGCTAGAAGCAAGCTGCCAACCCGGTTAATATCCAAGTCACCGACCCATTCCAACGGGTCTCCAGCATAACCGGACAGCTTAAATTTCTCTTGAAATGAGGAGAGGATCGAGCTGATTTTTTGACCGTACTTCGGAAATTCGGAGGCAAAGGTTTTACCGCTGGAATAAAAGAGTAATCCCAGAAGATAGATGATAAAAAATGTGACGACCAGGATAAAGATTATCGAGACAGCCTTGGGAATTTTGCGGCGGGTCAAAGAATCCAAAGCTGGATAGAGGATAAACGAGAGGAAAATGGCCAAGAAAAAAGGAAAAAGTACGGGTTTCGCCAGGCGTAACACGACGCCTGCCAGAAAAATAACGATGATAACCAGGGAACCGGTAACAACTCTGTTGCTCTGCATGACCAATCTGTGTGTGATTATTATAATCTAAATATTCCGAGAATCAAAGCCTGTCCCTGCGGAGCTTGTCCCTGCGAAGCTTGTACCTGTGAAGACAGGTAGCAGGTAGCAGGAATTCAATAATTTTTTTACTGGTTTCCCGCTGGAGCCTGTGCCTGCGCAGGTGGGTACGGGAACAAGTAACGCTGGGAAAACTCAGCGTGTTTCTATACCC
>CAYGBF010000410.1:0-3874 GCA_964348035.1 uncultured Eubacteriales bacterium
CTCTCGGTCAGTACTTCGGTCAGTAACTCCAGACTAAATTAGGTTAAATATAACTTAATCTGGTAGTGAATAACTGAGTAGACCAAAAGTACAATTAGACCGTAAGTTGTTGAAATGGATACAAGAACAGGGGTAATTAATGGCGGGGCCGACGAGACTTGAACTCGCGACCTCCGGCGTGACAGGCCGGCGTTCTAACCAAACTGAACTACGACCCCGCCTTGGGGGCTTTAATTATAATATTAAAGGTGTAGAGCTTTCAAGATTTTTAAAAGGGGGGAGATTTAATTTACTACTGGATCCGTGCCTGCGCAGGGATGACGGGAATGGGATTGGGACCGTCACTACCTACTTCAAAGGGAACGACGATTTCAATTTACATTTTTTCGAGGGCGGCGATGCGTTCCTCGGTAGGCGGATGGGTGCTGAATAACTTGTTCACGCGTCCACGGTATTCCAGAAGCGGATTAACGATATACAGATGAGCCGTAGCCTTGTTGGCGGCTTCCAAAGGCTCCTTGTCGGCAGAGATTTTCCTCAAAGCCGAGGCCAAGCCCGGAGGATAGCGGGTAAGCATGGCTCCGCTGGCATCGGCCAAGAATTCCCTTTTCCTGGACACTGCCAGACGGAGCAACTGGGCGATGAGAGGAGACAATACAGCCATCACAAGTCCGACGATAACGAAGATTTCGGCCCCGCTTCCCCTGCCTCTATCCTTGGTTCTCCTCCGTCCTCCTCCCCAGAAAAAACTCCGGAGTATCCAATCGCTGAGAAGGGCAACGACTCCGACCATGACCACGGCCAAAGTCTGAACAAGGACATCGTAATTCTTGATGTGGGACATCTCGTGAGCGATGACGCCCTCCAGCTCCACTCGGTTGAGCTTTTGCAAAAGCCCTGTCGTGACGACGATCACAGAATTTTGCGGATTCCTTCCCGAGGCAAAAGCGTTGGGAGCCGTATCTTCGATGATATAACACCGAGGTTTAGGAAGGCCGGCCGCTATGGCCAATCCTTCGACGACATTGTAGAGGTAGGGGTAATCTTTCTTTTGAACAGACTTGGCCCGGCTGATCGCTAACACAATCTTGTCACTGGCATAATAACTCCCGAACGTCATCGCGACCGCGATAATAACAGCCACGATAATTCCGTATGGACCAAATCCTGTTAGTTCTCCAAAAATCCAGGTTAAAGCAAAGATTAGGGCCAGAAAAAACAGGACGAGAAAAAAGGATTTCCATTTGTTACGGGAGATTTGTTCATACATGGTGGAACGGTCTTAATTTTTTAGAATACGAAAGATTAAAATTTCACTTCGACAGGTTCCCTGGCTGCAGGTTCCTCTATCTCGAAGTATTCTTTTTCTTTGAAGTTGAACATATTGGCAACGATGTTGGAGGGGAATACTTGCTGCTTGACGTTAAACTTCATAACCGAATCGTTATAAAACTGGCGAGCGTAGGCGATCTTGCCCTCGGTCCCGGCCAGCTCCTCCTGGAGCATCAGGAAATTTTGGTTCGCTTTCAAATCGGGGTAGTTTTCGACCACGGCAAACAGCGATTTCAAAGCACCGGTCAGCATGTTCTCGGCCTGGCCCTGATCTTTTACCGTACCCGCGTTGATGGCTTTGGCCCGGGCCTCTGTGACATTCTGGAACACTTCTCTCTCATGTTTGGCATAGCCTTTAACCGTCAAAACCAAGTTAGGGATGAGGTCGTACCGGCGTCTGAGCTGGACGTCGACCTGAGCCCAACCATTATCACAGCGATTCCTCAGGTTTACCAAGCTGTTGTAAATCCCGACAGCAAGGATGATTACGACAGCAATCGCTATCAGGAAAATCCAAATCACAGCCATGTCATTCTCCTTTGTCGTGAATGCTTGCGCTTGTCAATAATAAACTATTTCGAAATTGAAAAGTCAACTAAAATTGTCGAGATACGTTGGCAGCCATAAATCATACGTAATAAATACCCAAAAAATTCATTGAAGATGAGGATACATTTCTGAATTCATAACGGAAAAAGATGGATTCTTAGATTAAGGGTTCAGGAAAAAGAGGAAATGGTTTCCTGCTTTCGCAGGAATGAATTTGATTGACACGGTCAAAAGACAGTGGTATATTTCTCTAACTCATCGAATTCATTGAGGAACGTTTCCTTCAATAATATTAAAAGGAGGATCTTCAAATGGCTTCATTAAAGGAAAAATTCTCTTCGAAGCTCGACCCCATGCGCAACCAAGTTAAAACACTGATCAAAGAGCATGGCGACACGAAAATCTCTGATGTGACGGTTGCTCAAGCCTACGGTGGAATGCGCGGTGTCAAGTGCATGGTCACGGAGACTTCTGCCCTCGATCCCTTCGAAGGCATCCGTTTTCGTGGCTTCAACATCCCGCAGCTTCGAGAAAAACTCCCCAAGGCTCCAGGCGGTGAAGAGCCTCTCCCGGAGGGCATCTTCTACCTCCTCCTTACGGGCGAATTGCCGACTGAGGAAGATGTCAAGGAAATCACCAAAGAATGGCGAGAGCGGAGTCCCCTCCCTGATTACCTCATTGATGTCCTCAACGCCATCCCCAAAGACACCCATCCGATGACCCAATTCTCGCAAGGCATCCTCGCCCTCCAAAGAGACTCGATCTTTTCCCAGAGATACAGAGAAGGTCTAAGCAAGATGGAATACTGGGATCCGATGTACGAAGACGTGATGAACCTCCTCGCCAAGCTTCCTCTAATCGCCTCTTACATCTACCGCCGAAGCTACAAAGACGGTGACCACATCCCGGCTGATCCCAACCTGGATTGGGGCGGAAATTTCGCCCACATGATCGGTATAGAGAATGAGGAGTTCAAGGAACTCATGCGGCTTTATCTCGTGCTTCACAGTGACCACGAGGGAGGCAATGTCTCTGCCCACACGACGCATCTAGTTGGTTCAGCTCTTTCGGATGCCTATTATTCCCTTTCGGCCGGCATGAATGGTCTGGCAGGACCTCTCCATGGTTTGGCCAATCAGGAAGTGCTCCGCTGGGTCATGTCAGTAATGGATAAGCTCGGCGGCGTTCCTACCAAGGAACAGCTCAAAGACTTCTGCTGGGAGACCCTGAATTCTGGACAGGTCATTCCTGGTTACGGCCACGCCGTTCTCCGGCAGACCGACCCCCGTTACGTTGCTCAAAGGGAATTTGCCTTGAAGCATTTGCCCGACAATGAAATCTTCCAGGTCGTGAGCGCCCTTTACGAAGTTGTTCCCCCCATCCTAGAAGAGCAGGGTAAGGCCAAAAATCCTTGGCCCAACGTGGATGCTCATTCAGGTGTGCTCCTGCTCCATTACGGTGTCACCGAGTACGACTTCTACACGGTTTTCTTCGGGGCTTCTCGAGCCATCGGAGTACTCTCTTCCCTGATTTGGGACAGAGCTCTCGGCTTGGCCATCGAAAGACCGAAGAGCGTGACCAGCGATTGGATTGCCGAACAGGTTAAAGGGTAAGTTAGGTTAGATCAGAACCAGAATCGCGGAGAGAAAAACTCATCCGTTTGTCTCGGAGCCCGTAGGCTCCGATGAACAATCTAGAGGTTCATCCTAAATGACGATTTCTTGGAAAAAGGGGGATTTTTCCCCCTTTTTCCTTTTTTTTCGACGGCTTGACCTCGAAGGAGGATAGAGATGGCGTTTAAAATCGGCCTCATCGGCTGCGGAACAGTCGGTCAGGGATTCATCGAGATTCTCGATAAGAAGCGTGAATACTTAAAGGAGAGGATGGGATTCGAGGCCAAGGTCGTGGCCCTTTCTGACAAACTCAAAGGATCTCTCTTGATCCCGGAAGGCATCGACCTGAAAAAAATCCTCCAAATCCTCGGCGAAGGGAA
>CAYGBF010000411.1:0-2130 GCA_964348035.1 uncultured Eubacteriales bacterium
TAGAAGTCCTGCTTTTCAGGAGATCTATATGTCCATGACGGCAGGATTGGATTGAAAGCCTTTCCTTTTTTGCGAACATATCTTCCTTTCCTGTCGGTGGGCGGAACAATTTCATCGACGGAAGAGTAGTCTCCATCTGGTCGGCCGCGGCCGTTATTGAAAACTAGGATATTCCCCTCACCCCTGAATCCGAGGGGAATCCACTGCGCATCATGCTGGGCGAAAAGCTGCTGGTCTGCCGCTGTCCCCGCTCCGTAGACTTGGGGATTGCCCCAGCGGTAGAGGATGTCGCCTCCTCTTCCATAACGGCCCCCTCTGTGGCCTGCGGCTTCCTCGGTTGTGGTGCTGTGGTCGATGATCCAGATTTCGTTGAAGCCGAGGACGCTCAGGATGATCTGGTCAAGCTCGGTATTATAATCGATGGAATTGATGTGAATCCAATCGGGATGGGATTCTTTTGGATCTTTTGAGTGTGAGCCACGGAGATAACCGAGAGATTCTAGCTTTTCCCGCTGTTTGTACGTCAGCCTTTTGGTCCAGTCTCCTGGGTTGAGATTGATTCGTTCTGGATGGACGCTAACATCACCATAGTTATCTTTGGATGAATCATGATTCTGAATCAGATGATCCCATACATGCCATTTCCACACGATCCTACCCGATATTTTCCCGGTGGGTTTGACTTCGATGAGGTGATCCGGCCACAAACCTTCATCCCCGACTGTATCCGGATTTCGCCCGGCAGCGATGGCTTCTTCGCGGCTTTTTTTCTCCCAGGCGATCATCAGAATGTTGCCGTTGGGAAGCCTTTCGATATCGTGGTGAAGTAGGTAAGTGTCGCTGTTGTATTCGAAATCCCAGACGATCTTTCCATCCCACGTGAATTCCTGTACACGTCCGCCTGCGCCTCCGCCATGGAAGGCGCAGTTTGCTTGGGGCCCGACAAAGGCTGTGCGGAGAAGGTGTCCGTTTCGGAGGAGGTAGACGGCCTGTCCTGGTTCATAATCGCTTTCCCACAAGTTGACAATCCTCCCCTCGGTATCGATCAGGAATGTTGCCTTCGAAGTGATCGGAGAAAACAGGGTGTATCCGTTGAAGGCCTTCTCATTCTTATGAATCAGCCCGGTTTTTTGGATTAAAATTTTTTCTTGAGTTATTTTGCTTTGATCGTTGTCAGGAGAGTCTGCTGATTGCCTCTCCTCAGCCTGAGTGACATGGATGACCGTCATAAAAAACAGCGCTGCTAAGACGATGAAGATAGACTTAGTTTTCATGCCTTACCTCTATTTATTAGACAGTATCTATTTAAAAAATATTTCATCAATCATATATGAATAAATACAGATAGTGTGATGAATCACGAAAAGTGAACAGTGAAGAGAAAGACCATTGAAAAAGAGTGGTCGTTGAGATTATTTGATATTCGCTAATCCCTTTTCAGTAAAGAACTGACCGAGTTTTTGGTCAGAGCCCTTGATGTGGTCGATGAGCCAGTTGAGGAGGAAGGTGTTGATCGATTCGGCCAACGACGTTGTTGGACCTTCCTCTTTGAAATCTTCCAGGATGTTGTACAGAGTCTCCTTGAATTCCTCGTGTTGTTTTTGTTGCTCTTTCAATCCAGGGTAGTCATGTTCTGCCATGTGCCTTTCTTCTGTCGTGAAGTGGAAGTCGGTGTAGTCGATCATGAAATCAAGCGTCCTCAGGATCCTATCCTGTTCGTGCCCGATTTTAAAAGAATCGGACAGATCCCTCAGCTTTCTTATCAGCATCTTGTGCTGTTCATCGATCAAGTCCACACCCACTGAGAGGCTGTCGTCCCATTCAATCTTGCTCATGCTGTACTCCTTCCAGAATCCTAGCTTTGGAATTGACAGGTCAATTTAGCACACAGGAATTTGACGGTCAATCAGAAATGTGAACCTGAACTTCAGGCATAAGAATACCCTTAAAGAGAAAAAATAATAGTTAGTAATATAGTATTTTTTCCGCTAAGAAATTATGGATGCATCCTCAAAACCGTGATAGTAAACCACATTGAGATATGAAATGGATCAGGTAGGGTGTTGAGAAAACCCTAGCAGGGCCGAGCGGGCACGGCTCCTCTCCTCAGGAGAGGAGAGCGAGGCCCGA
>CAYGBF010000412.1:0-5572 GCA_964348035.1 uncultured Eubacteriales bacterium
AAGGTAGTAGTCAATTAACAGGAGGAGCTCTTCTAAGGGAAGGGGAGCATCATCGCTCCCAACCTGAGAAATTGGGAACGAGAAAAATGGAAAAATTATTGATACCTTCATGGATTTCCTTCCCTAAAAAATCATTTCCATCACAGGTTAGCCGTCCGAAAGGCTTTACTCTCCTCGAGGCACTCATCGTGACGGCTATCCTGGGGACCTTCATCACCCTCATGGTTCCTGCTTTTAATAGTCTGATGCTGAAAGGGCGTAACAACCAGGCCGTTTCAGACATCGTTTCCATCTCTCAGAAGATTGAAGATTTTTTCCTCGACCACGGCCACTATCCCGAAACTCTGTCCGAAGTCGGAGTGACAGACCTCACCGATCCCTGGGGGAATCCTTACGAATATCTCCCCATCTTCGGAAAAAAGACAAGCGAAGTCAGCGGGAAATGGAGAAAGGATAGATTTTTGATCCCGTTGAATTCTGATTTCGACCTCTACAGCATGGGAGCGGATGAAGCCACTAAGAAGCCATTGACTCCACCAGTCAGCTGGGATGATATCGTCCGGGCCAACAACGGAGAATACATCGGCTTGGGTTCCAAATATTAATCCAGATGGATGGCCATGAAATGGGATAGGGCGTTTCTTCGCAGCCGGGTAGCTCAGCGCATCGCCCTCCTGTTCATCCTCTGCGCTCTGATTCCCATCGCCCTCCTCGCCATCTTAACCTTCAATCAAGTGACAAAACATCTCGATGAACAGAGTAAAACTAGACTTCATCAAACGAGCAAAGCCATGGCGATGTCCATTATTGAAAGATTGATATTTTTGGATTCAGAATTAACGAGGCTAGCCGCCAATACCGACATGAGTTCTTCCAGTCTTCTGAAGACTCCACCTCCTGAGCTTGATGATTATCTCGAGGAAAAATTTAAAGGCATCACCCTTTTGACCTCTGAGGGGGAGAAGACTTCCATGTTCGGTGGTATTCAAACCTGGCCAGAGATTACTCAGGAAGAAATGCAATCTCTTCGTCGAGGAGAACTCGTCATTTCCACCCGGTATCAACCTGAAGGGATGTCCAGCTTATTTTTGTTCAAGGCTCTCGAACAGGAAACTTCAGATCCAGATTTGCTGGTGGCCGAAGCAGATCCTTTATACGTGTGGTTGCAGGGGGACGAGTATTCCCTGCCACCGATGACCGAATTCTCAGTCCTGGACCATACAGATCAAGTCCTCTTTTCGTCTTATAGAGGAACAATCCATTTTTCTGAACGAGCCAGACAGAAACTGGAGGGGGCTTCATCGGGGCATTTCGAGTGGACTTTGGGGGATAAAACCTATCTTTCCGGACTCAGGGATATCTTCCTCCAGAGCCGTTTTGCCTCACCGAAGTGGAGAGTCGTTGTCAGCGAGGCGAAATCTTATGTTTATACTCCGATAGCCTATTTCAAAAAAACCTTTCCTTTTGTCATCTTCCTGTCTTTGTGGGTGGTATTGTTGCTGAGTGTTAGTCAGATAAGGAGGAGCTTAATCCCTCTAGAAAAGCTGAAGGAAGGAGCCCAGCGCATTGCGAAGAGGGACTTTGAAACTAGAGTTTTAGTGAAGAGTCGCGATGAGTTCGGGGCACTGGCCGATTCCTTCAATATCATGACCAGCCAGTTGGGCAGACAGTTTAAAACACTGTCAACGATTGCCGAAGTCGATCAATCCATCCTGTCGACCTTGAATATAGAAGAAATGATCAACACCCTCATCTTAAGGATATCAGAGCTTTTTCCGAACAAGGACGTATGCATCACTTTATTGAAACCAAAAAGAGAGGATGTGGGTCAGGCCTATGCGGGAATCGGAAATCCAACGCTCCAGAGATCCGTCAAGGATATCCGGTTGACTTCAGAAGAGATCCAAGTTCTCAAGAGTAACTCCGAGTCCTTTGTGATTGACGACGATCAACCTGCTCCACTCTATCTCGCACCCCTCCATGATAGAGGCCAATCATCTTATCGGGTCTTTCCTGTGTTTCTTAAGCAAGAGTTAGCCGGAGTCATAAGTGTCGCCTACAGCGGACAATCTCCGTTTTCCCAGGACGACCTGAGCCAGCTGCGCCAGCTGTCAGACCAGGTGGGCGTGGCTTTATCCAATACAAGACTGATCGAGGAAATCAAAGAGTTCAGTTGGGGAACTTTGGTTGCTTTAGCCCGGTCTATCGACGCCAAGTCCCATTGGACGGCCGGTCATTCCGAAAGGGTGACGAGCTTGGCACTGAAGATCGGACGGATCATGGGGCTTTCCGCCAAGGAATTGGATATTCTTCATCGGGGAGGGCTTCTTCATGATATCGGCAAACTCGGTATCCCGAATGAGATTCTGGATAAGGCTGATTCCTTGACACCAGAAGAAAGAAAAACCATAAAGAAGCATCCTGCACTGGGGGCTAAAATTTTAGAGCCTATCTCACAATATATCGATGTCATGTTGATCGTGAAACAGCACCACGAGAATTTCGACGGATCTGGGTATCCAGAGGGCCTCTCAGGAGAGAATATCAGCCTATTCAGTCGAATCCTGGCCGTAGCGGATCGGTACGAAGCTATTACGTCGGACCGGCCGTACAGAGACGCCATTATCGATCCAAAGTCTGTAAATATGATCAAAAGTCAGGCCGGGAAGGAATTGGATCCTAAGGTGGTCGAGGCCTTTTTAGAGGTTATAGATAAGGAAAAAGATTATTAGTTATGGTTGTCTTGAATAAAAGAATGCTGCTTAGGAGGACTGCAGGTCTAGCGACAGCTTAGGCGAAGTGAGTGCTCCATGGCAGTGGGAGGTTTTAAGATGAAACAAAAAGCTTTATTACTGGCTGTTGCAACCTTGATTGTTTTTTTGGGAAACCACTGTACAAAAAGCAAAACGCTCTCAGACGAGCTCATCGGAGTCTGGAAAACCTCAACATTCCAATACAAGGACACGTATTTTGAGCTCCAAAAGAACAGGATTATCTTCAAGACTGTCGAGGGAGACGTCAACATCCATCCGATAGCGAAAGTTGATAAGAAAGAAGTGGCTAAGGAGGAGTGGATTTTGTACACGATTCACTACATCAATCCTGATCTGCAGGAAGTGGAATTTCTCTTCTACTATCATGCCTTGAAAGAAGGCCGGATCATCTTCAAAAACCAGACCAACTTGGTCTGGAGAAAACAGACCGGATAATAAAAAATACAGAAAAAAGGGGACGTCCAATTCCCCTCCTGTCATTCCAGTACCCGCTTTCGCGGGCACAGGCTACAGCAGGGACCCAGTCCTTCTCCGTCATTCCAGCTTCCGCTGGGTCAAGCCTGGATCCCTGCTTTCGCAGGGAGATATTTTGTCTTACTGGCCCCCCGCCTACGCGGGGAAGATATTCTCTTCTTACTGGGTTCCTGCTTCCGCAGGGACAAGCTTTGACATCATCCCCCACCTGTGCTATAAAATTTTTTTCATCCTTGTTCCTTCGAAAGTAGGAATCCAGATAATTAAAATAAAACCTCTCGCAAATAGTTGATAAAAAAAAATATTTAAGGAGAAAATAATGCGTAAGAATCTTTTATTGATGGTTGGAATTATTCTCATCATTTTCAGCTGTGCTCCGAAGGAAGAGATGGCTCCTATCATCCCGATGGAGGATTTCTTCCGGAACCCGGAAGTGGCCAGGTTCACACTCTCTCCTGATGGAGAGCATCTAGCTTTCTTAAAACCCTGGAAAACCCGGCTGAACATCCATGTCCAGAAGATCGGTGAAGAGAAAGTCACCCAGGTCACACAATCGGCCGAGAGAGATATCATCGGCTATTTCTGGGCCAATAACAGCCGCCTTGCCTATATCCAGGATAAATTCGGGGATGAAAACTGGAAACTGTATGCGGTCAACATCGATGGCTCGGATGAAAAAGAGCTGACTCCCTTCGAGAAGGTCCGAGTTCAGCTCATCGACGACCTGGAAGACGATGAAGAACACATGCTGATCTCGATGAACAAGAGGGATCCAAGGGTCTTCGATCCCTACCGGATAAACATCAACACCGGTGAAATGGAGATGATCGCCCAGAATCCGGGAAACATCATCGGCTGGCAGACCGATCATGGAGGAAACCTGAGGATTGCCCAAACCAGTGATGGTGTCAATACCAGCGTTCTTTACAGAGACACCGAGGATGATGATTTTCAGGCGCTGATCACGACCAGCTTCAAAGAGACACTGCAGCCGTTGTTTTTTACCTTCGATAACAAGAATTTATACGTGGCCTCCAACCTGGGACGTGATAAAGCGGCGATTTACGAATACGATATCGAGAAAAAAGAAACGACAAACTTGATCTTCGAACATCCTGAGGTCGATGTGAACAGCCTGATGAGGTCAAAAAAACGGAAAAAGATCACTGGTGTAGCTTATATTCTCGATAAAAGAGAATATCATTTTTTCGATGAAGAGAGGGAACAGCTTCAGAAGAAATTAGAGGAGAAACTTCCCGGTTATGTGGTCGATGTTGTCGACCTGAGTAAGGATGAAACAAAAGCTCTGGCCATAACCTACAGCGACCGCTCATTAGGAGGTTATTATTACCTGAACCGAGAGACCGATGAATTCATCAAGCTGGCTGATATGACTCCTTGGATCAACGAGGACCACATGTGTGAGATGAAGCCGATCTCCTACCAGTCTCGTGATGGGCTGACGATTCGCGGTTATTTGACACTTCCCCAAGGACTCAAACCCGAGAAACTGTCTGTTGTCGTCAATCCTCATGGCGGCCCTTGGGCTAGGGATGTCTGGGGCTATAATCCAGAAGTCCAGTTTTTAGCCAACCGCGGGTATGCGGTCCTCCAGATGAATTTCAGAGGCTCGACCGGATACGGCCGCAAATTCTGGGAAGCCAGTTTTAAAGAGTGGGGTAAGACCATGCAGGATGACATCTCGGACGGTGTGATGTGGCTCATCGACCAGGGCATCGCCGACCCGAAGCGCGTAGGTATCTACGGCGGCTCATACGGCGGGTATGCCACCCTGGCCGGATTAACATTCTCGCCTGATCTTTATGCCTGCGGCGTGGATTATGTCGGCGTGTCTAACATTTTCTCCTGGATGAAGGCGATTCCCCCTTATTGGAAGCCGTACCTGGAGATGATCTATGAGATGGTCGGAAACCCTGAAAAGGACAAGGAACTGCTCGAAGCCGCTTCTCCGGTTTTCCACGTGGACAAAATCAGAGCCCCTCTGTTGATCGCCCAAGGAGCGAACGATCCTCGCGTTCCCAAGGCCGAGTCGGATCAGATGGTCGAGGCGCTGAAGGCTCGCGGCATCGATGTGCCCTACATGGTGAAGGACAACGAAGGACACGGCTTCCGGAACGAAGAGAACCGGTTCGATCTTTACCGGGCCATGGAAGAGTTCCTGGCCAAGCATCTCGGAGGCCGCGTCGAGAAGAAGACTCAATAGTCAGTTCTCAGGACGAGTAAAATTTTCCTGTTACTCTGATCGCTGATTGATGACAACTGATGAGAAGGTGGAAGCGATGACCAGCGGAATGACCCGGCGT
>CAYGBF010000413.1:0-2037 GCA_964348035.1 uncultured Eubacteriales bacterium
AAGAAGGAAGTCAAACTGGACTTGAAATCCTCTGTCGCTTCTCCCCAGAAAACGGGCGGAGAGATCTGGTTCACAGCTAAAACCACTGGTTTCTTCAAGCCCAATTATGAATTCAGCCGATATCGGCTGCTGGAGGTTGATTTCAATCCATCTCTTTTCTTTCTATCCACGTCTTGGGAGAAGGAGGTTGTCCAGGAGATATCGGAGAGGGAGGCGTGGCAGTGGCTTCCAGAGATCCCGGGTCTCTATGTGGTGGCAGCGGAGGCAGCTGATGGAATGGAACAAGCACGGCATATGATTCCCTATTTGATCGAGAAGGAGAAAACGAGGGTTTCGATCAAAGCCTCCAAACAATCTCCCCATAGGCTTAATGAAAACATTATTTTTAGTGCCAAGGCTAGAGGCCTAAAAGGGCCACAGTATGAATTTTCTCTCAGCCGGTTCGTCACGATGGTTTTTCATCCAGCCACATTTTCTCTGTCTTCTTTTTGGGAGCGCGAGGTCGTTCAAACGGCATCCGAATTGAGTTCATGGACCTGGACACCTGAGGATTTGGGCGTTTATATGATTCAGGTGATAGCTTCCGGAGAAAAGGAGACGGTAGAAGATTTAACGGGCGTTGTTGTTGAAAAAGAAAAACCCAAGGTGGCGATCGCATCCTCGAGGGAATCTCCTCAAGGTATCCGGAAAAAGATCACTTTCGAAGCAAAAGTCACAGGTATTGAAGAACCTCATTATAGATTTTTTCTGAGTCGTTTAGTGGCTGTAGATGTTCATCCTTCTCTGTTTTCTATCCGGTTTTCTTGGGAGAGGAAGGAAGTTCAAGAGGAGTCAGAGAAAGGTTCCTGGGAATGGAGGCCGAGGAAACCCGGGATTTATGTCATCAGGGCTGAGGCTATCGGTGAAAAAGTGAAGTCCGGATCATCTGTTGGATTCAGAATCAAGATGCAGCCCAATCGAAGGACGATGAATCTGGTCATATTCTTGATGGAATTTATAAAGATATTTATTCCCATCTTGTCTCAAAATGGGGTTATTCCCCTTTTCTGACAATAGAAAGGAGAGAAGAACATGAAGAGAGAAGAGGCTTTTGAACTGGTCCAAGAGCACCTCAAAAACAAGAATCTTGTCAAACATTCGCTGGCTGTGGAAGCCTGCATGAAAGCCCTCGCCTCCCGACTTAACCATGACGTGGAGAGGTGGGGTTTGGCCGGAATCCTGCACGACCTTGACTATGAAATAACAGAAAAGAGCCCCGATCGCCACACCAGTGAGACCGTCAAGATACTGGAGCAGAAAGATGTGGCGCCGGACATCATCCATGCCATCCAGGCCCACGCCGGGTTGGTTGAATGCCAGAGTGATATGGACTGGGCCATATTCTCTATCGATCCACTGACCGGTTTGATCATTGCCGCCACTCTGATGCATCCTAGCAAGACGCTGAAGGAGGTCGACCTCGGCTTCGTCAAGAGAAGATATAAAGAGAAAAGCTTTGCCCGAGGAGCGAATAGGGAGGACATCGAGAGAATCGAGAATACCGGTCTCGAGCTGGATGAATTCATCTCTATCTGTCTTGAAGCCATGCAGGGCATTGATCAACAGCTCGGACTCTAGCGAACGGGGACTCTAACAACTAAATAGGAACGGTCTATTTTTCCTCGAAGAAAAATAGACTTCCCCTAATTATTCCCAAATTAAACTTAAGGTTTGAACTCTTTTCCAGAAAATAATATAGTGTGATGTCATCGATATTGATCACCTGAAAAAAGTCCGGTATTAACCCTAGTGTGATCATAGAGATTAATGAAAAGGAGGATAAGATGTCTAATGCCGTCATAAAGGTCCCTCGACCGAAAAATGAGCCAGTCTTCAGCTATGCTCCAAGAAGTCCAGAAAGGGCAACACTCCAGGCCCAACTAGACAAGATGTTGAACGAAGAAATCGAGATTCCGTTGATCATCGGTGGGCAAGAAGTCCGGACAGGAGAGTTTGCCGATTGCCGCTGTCCCCATGACCATCAGCATCTTTTGGCCC
>CAYGBF010000414.1:0-2586 GCA_964348035.1 uncultured Eubacteriales bacterium
CTTAAAAGCAGCGGCTTTTTTAAAGAGGACATGAGCCGCCAGACAAAAAAAGAGAATGCCTTCCTGGCTGGATTAGGGAAAACCCGAAGGGTGGTCCTGGGAGATAATCTTCTCGAACACATGAGCGTGCCCGAAATCGTGTCCATCATAGCCCATGAAGTGGGGCATTACCGACACAGGCATATCTGGATGAATATCCTAATCGGCACGGGACAGCAGCTGATCATCTTCCTTCTGGTCAACGCTTTAATGAGTATTTTTTTTCCCGAGTTTCTGGCCTCAACTCGGGCTAATCTGAAGCTGCTCCCTCCTTTTCTGCTGCTTATAGGGGGACTTTCTGGTTTCCTGTTCAATCCCCTTAACCAGTTTCTCTCCCGGCACTTCGAACGTCGGGCTGATCTCTACACTCTGCGGAACATCGCTAACCCGAAGGATTTTATGACGGCTCTGGCAGGCTTGGCTGACCGCAACCTCTCGAACGCCTACCCAGAGAAATGGATTAAAATTCTGTTTTATTCTCATCCACCGATCGGCGAACGCCTCCGAATGGCCGAAGCCTTTGCCATGGGCAAAACCAATGACCCAGGTCAAAATCACATTTGACTAAATTCTCCCCAGTGATTATTCTATATCCCGGATCGCAGAGGACCCGACCAGCATGAAATGCTCCAAATGCCAGTTTGAAAACCCCGAGACCTCCCGCTTCTGCGGAGCCTGTGGTGCCTATTTGGAACCCGGTGAGGACATCCAGACGGCTCCGACCAAGACCCTCGAAACCCCGATTAAAGATCTAACCCGTGGAACAACCTTCGCCAACCGATATGATGTCATCGAGGAGATCGGAAAGGGTGGTATGGGCAAGGTCTTCCGGGCGGTTGATAAAACAATCGATGAGGAGGTGGCCTTAAAAGTTCTCAACCCGGAAATAGCCGGAGATCAGAAGATGATCGAGCGTTTCCGGAACGAGCTGAAGATGGCCCGCAAGATCGCTCATAAACATGTCTGTCGGATGTACGACTTCAGTCAAGAGAGAGGAACACAATTCATCATCATGGAGTATGTCCCCGGAGAAGACCTGAGAAGCCTGATCAAAAGGATTGGCCAATTTACACCGGGGAAAACCCTTCTCATCGCCAAGCAGATCTGCGAAGGTTTGGCCGAGGCCCACAGGTTGGGCATCATCCACAGAGATCTCAAGCCCCAGAACATCATGATCGACAGGGAAGGAAACGCCCGGATCATGGACTTTGGGATTGCTCGAACTCTCAAATCAAGAGGGCTGACTGAGGGAGACACGGTTATCGGCACGCCAGAATACATGTCACCAGAACAGGTGGAAGGTTGGGATATCGATAACCGCTCTGACCTGTATTCTTTAGGAGCTATTCTCTTCGAGATGTTAACAGGACGCGTTCCGTTCGAAGGCGAAACGCCCTTCAGCATAGCTTTAAAGCACAAAAGCGAGCCGCCTCCAGATCCCCGGAAAATCAACAATCAAATTCCTGAAGGCTTCAGCCAGCTGATCCTTCACTGTCTAGAAAAAGACAGGAAAAAACGGTTCCAGAGTGCTGAAGAGCTGTTGACTGAACTGAATCGAATAGAGAGGGGCGTCCCCACAACAGATAGAGTGCTTCCTGATGGAGAACGAAAACGAATTCAGCTGCCTTGGAAAAAGATCGCTGTCTACGCCGGCATACCGCTCCTTCTGGCTTTGATAATCATCGCCGGAACCACACTCTTCACCGGCCGTCAGGAGTCCATCTACTCGATCGCCGTGCTGCCGCTGAAGAATCTCTCTGGCAATCCTGATCAAGAGTTCTTGGCCGACGGAATGACCGAGGCTTTGATATCCAACCTGACTCAAATCAAGGCTCTCCAGCGTGTTATATCCAGCACCTCGGTGATGCAGTACAAAAACGCCCAGAAACCGCTGCCCGTGATTGCCCGAGAGCTCGATGTTGACGCCATCGTGGAGGGGTCCATCCTGGCCTCCGGACAGAGGGTGAAGATCAATATTCGGCTGATCGAGGCCAAGACCGACCGGAACCTCTGGTCCAAGAGCTACGAACGAGACCTGAGCGACATACTGCTACTCCAGAATGAGTTAGCCAGATCAGTCGCCAATGAGATACAAATCACGGTTGCCCCCGCAGAAAAAGCGCTTCTGGCCCAAACACAGACCACTGATCCTGAGGCTTACCAGCTCTATCTCAAAGGACGGCATTTTTGGAATAAAAGGACCGAGGAGGGACTGGAGACAGCCCGCGGACACTTCGAAGGGGCGATTGAAAAGGATCCCGATTATGCTTTGGCCTATGCAGGATTAGCGGATACTTACAATATGCTCGGTACGTATGCTTATCTCCCTTCCTTAGAAGTCTTCCCCAAAGCCAAACGGGCCGCCTTGAAGGCTTTGGAACTCGACGAGACTCTCACCGAAGCCTACATCTCTCTCGCCTACGTGAAGTATATCTACGACTGGGATTGGTTCGGAGCCGAAGCCGACCTCAACTGGGCTATCGGACTTAATCCAAGCTACGCCACGGCTCATCATTACTACGGTATATTCCTCAAAAACATGGGCCG
>CAYGBF010000415.1:0-2371 GCA_964348035.1 uncultured Eubacteriales bacterium
GATTACGGTTGTACTACCACATCAACGACAATTACACTGTCGAGAAGGTAGAAGCAGCCGTGAACAGGATCGAAAACTATCTTTTTGCCAACAAGGAAAAGTTCGAAATCGATTCTGTGTACAGTTATTATGAAACAGGACATGCCGAGTCCACGATCCTGCTGAAAAAGGGAAGCGAAGCCAAGAGGCCTCAAGGAAAAATCCAGGAGGAAATTGGCGAAGGCCTTCCTGACATCGCGGTGGGAGAGCCGGGGTTTGAGTTCACTCGCTCTGGCGGGAGAACGGATGATCTCAATGTGTATCTGGTTGGCAGCTCGACCGAGCAGTTGATCGGACTCTCTCGTGATGTGGCCTGGGCTTTGGGAAAGGTGCCGGGTTTTCGCGATGTTCGATCCCGGGCCTCGGCAGGAAACAAAGAGGTTCAAGTGGTGGTTGACCGGGATCGGGCCAGAAAATACGGTTTTTCACCCCAGGAAGTCGCTAACAACATCGCTGTCGCCATGAGGGGTGTCTATTTGCGGCGCCTCCATGATGAGGAAGGCGAAATCGAGGTCAAAGTCGAGTTTCAGAAAGAGGATAAGAGAAACCTAGCCCAGTTGCGGAATATTAAACTGTTTGCTGATAACAACACCCATATCAACCTCTCTGCGTTGGCTGATTTTACGATCAGACAGGGACCTCCGGTTATCCATCGAGAAAATCGGATCACCTCAATAGGCATTTCGATCGGGCTCAAGGATGTTACGGTCAACGAAGCCAAGGAAAAAGTCCGTAAGGTCTTGGATGAATATGAGCTTCCGGCGGGAGTCAGTTGGGACTTCGGACGGAGCTTCGACTTCGAGAGTGAGGCCGCTAAAACCATGATGATCAACACGCTCTTGGCTCTGGCTTTGATCTACTTCGTGATGGCGTCGCTATTTGAATCCCTCGTTTTTCCGGGCGCGATATGGACTTCCATCATTTTTGCGATCGTGGGGGTTTGGTGGTTTTTCCTCATCACAGGAACCACCTTTTCACTCATGGCCTGGATCGGGGTGTTGATACTGATCGGGGTTGTGGTCAACAACGGGATTGTCCTGATCGACCATATCAACCAGCTGCGAGCCCGAGGCATAGGCCGCTATGAGGCCATCGTCCAGGCCGGCGGAAACCGGATTCGTCCGATTCTGATGACGGCCGGGACGACGATTTTGAGCCTGATTCCTCTCTGCTTCACGACCATAGAAATCGGAGGAAACGGCCCTCCTTACTACCCGATGGCCAGAGCCATCGTCGGCGGGTTGGCCTTCTCGACCTTGGTCACCTTGATCATCCTTCCCACCATCTATGTTTTGCTTGATGATTTTAGACGGTGGGCCATGAGAGTCGTCCGCACCGCCAAATCTTAGTATAGAACTGTCCCCATTTTTCCGTTTCCGTCATTCCTGCGCAGCTTGTACCAGCGAAGGCAGGTAGCATGAATCTAGTAAAAAAAAGTGAACCACCCCGTTCGGAGTCATTAAGAAACCCACGGTCCATCGATAAGCAAGGCCGCCTAAAAGACATTGCACTTGGCTCGGTTAGCCCTTGGGATAACCAACGAGGGATTTTAAGTCCTATTCGTCCGATGAGACAGGGGTACACACCATCACCTCATCAAATTGGTGACCATTGGCACATGGGATATTGTAATGAGATCCGTAATTCAAAAGGTTCCTTTTTTCAGTATTGATATTCATTTATCATCAACATCCTTTACCCAAATATCCAAATTCCCAGCCCGGCTTGAAGCGAAAGCTATACTTTTCTCATCAGGCGACAAGCTCGGCCAAGAGTTGTTTCCTTCCTCTGTGAATCGAACAGGCTTTCCATCCAGAAGGGACATGATCCAGATGTCCTGTTTCCCGCTGCGCTTAGACATCAAGGCGATCTTTGTACTGTCTGGAGACCAACAGACATGGTCGTCATCACTTTCATGGAAAGTCAGCTGCTTAGGCTCTCCTCCTAAAGCGGGAACGATCCATATATCATAATTCCCCTCCCGGTTAGAAGCGAAAGCTATCTTCAAACCATCAGGTGTCCACACTGGATGGTGATCCGTGGCTTCATGATAGATCAATTGGATAGGTTGGCCTCCTTCAAGCGGCATTACCCAGATATCGGAATTACCTGTGCGGTATGAAGCAAACGCGATAGACGAGCCATCGGGTGACCAGGAGGGATGGAAATCCGCTGTTTGATTTAGAGTGAGCCTTTGTGGGTTGCCGCCTTTTAAAGGAATTGTGTAGATATTGGGAGGGCCTTCCGATCTCGCATCGAAAATGATCTGTGATCCATCAGGAAACCAGGAAATGTGATGGTCTCCCGATAGCCCTGTTTCCAGTTTGACTGC
>CAYGBF010000416.1:0-2399 GCA_964348035.1 uncultured Eubacteriales bacterium
CTTTGCTTTTGTCATCCCTAAAAAGCAGCACGATTATCCCACCGCACTCAGGATGCTCGAGACCCTGATGTTTGCTGGTGTAGAAATTCACGAATCTAGACAAGACTTCATTGTCGGCAACAAAGTCTATCCTTCCGGCTCCTTTGTGGTCCCGATGTCTCAACCTTACAGGCCCTATGCACAGGCTTTGCTCGAAATACAAAATCATCCCGAGCCGCGCCGTCAGTATCCCAACGGTCCCTTCGTCCCGCTGCTTTACGACAATGCCGGCTGGACACTTCCCTTACAGATGGGGGTCAAATGTGACCGAATCAATAATCCCTTCGAGGCCAACCTTGTAAAGTTGGATAAAATTCCCTATCCTTCCATCAAACTTCCCCGAGAAACGGCGCCATTTATCATCCTCGATTCCCGACTCAATACCTCCTATTCAGTCGTCTTCTCCCTCCTTAAGGAAAAGGCTAACATCTACCGCTCCAAGGACATCGTCGAAGGCGAAGGATTCGAAACGGCTGCCGGAAGTTTCATCATTGAAAACACGCCTCAGATCCAAAAAATCCTTCCCGATCTTCTAGCAAAATGGCATGTGGAAGCGAAAGGGATTGAAGATATCGCGGCAATCCCAAAAGCCCCCCTCAGGAAGCACCGGGTTGGTCTGTATCAGTCCTGGAGGTCCAACATGGATGAGGGTTGGACCCGGTATGTTTTTGATGATTTGGGCATCCCCTTCACAACGCTTCACAACCAGGATTTTAAGGGAACGAAGAAAAAGAAAGTCAATCTGAGAGAAGAGTTAGATGTGATCGTCTTTGCAGATGAGAACCCTGCCATCATCGTCCAGGGAAGGCGAAGCTCAACCTCGCGCTATGGAAGGTCAAACGGAGTCTATCCTCCTGAGTATGAAGGTGGTATCGGAAAGCAAGGAGTCGAAGCGTTGAAGTCCTTTGTCGAACAAGGAGGCATTCTTGTTACCCTCAACAGTGCCTGCGGATTGGCCTTCAATGAGTTCCGAGTACCTGCGGGAAATGCCATAGAGAGGATTGACCGGAGCAAATTTTTCTGTCCCGGTTCCCTCTTAAGAATCAAAGTCGATAACAGATCCCCTATCGGATACGGAATGCCAAGCGAGGCTGCCATCATGTTTTATCGAAGTCTGGCTCTGAGCACACGGATTCCGTCTAACGAGTGGGATAGAAAAGTCGTGGCTAGATTCCCCGAAGATGATATCCTTTTAAGCGGCTGGCTTTTCGGGGAAGATGTGATTGCCCGTAAGGCGGCTGTCGTCGATACCAAGTATAAGAAGGGACACATCATTCTGATTGGGTTTCGCTGTCAGCACAGGGCTCAATCTCATGGGGCGTACAAATTTCTTCTCAATGCCCTGCTGTATCCGAAAGGCAAATAAATTTACTTCTTCTTGGCGGTGAAGATGCCGTTCGGCTGCTTGAACTTGGCTTCGATGACCGCACCTTTCTCATCCATCACGAATTCCACGCTGAAACCCTGCAGGTTTTTGATGTTAAACTCGGTCCCCTTGTAGGGAACCAGCTCGTACTCTGGTTGACCCGGCACAAACAGGGCGAGAGTCTTTTCTCCTTTCAAGAAAATCTTGGCTTGGACGTTGGCCAGCTCATACACCCCGACGAATTTTTCCAGGAAACTTTTCTCCTTCATCTTCTTCTCCGGCATCCGAGTGAACACGATAGGATCGACCGCCGGCTCGATCTGGATGGAAACTTGATGGATATTGCCCTTAAGATCAGTCGAGAAGGATATCTTCTGGGGATCACCGAAGGACTCATTCGTTATCTCGAAGACATCGTAATGAAAGTGGGTCATCACAAATTCTATGGAATTGTAGACGAACTTCAATTGATCTCCGTCTTTGGTGATCGAAGCTATACCATAGCCTGGATGTTCATACTCACCGAGGAAGTCCCGGAGAGGATGAGAAGGTTTGGTGTCCAACTTACGTTCTTTTTCCCTCTCCTCGTTTGATTTTTCTTGTTCTTTTTCGGCTTTTTCCACCTGCTCCTTGATTCTCTTATGCCAATCGACAGGGTCCAGGCCGAGGAGGCGGTCGTAGGCGTTATAAGCCACGATGGAGGTGATCGGTGTGCCGCCCATGTTAGTCAAGATGACCAAGCCTTGCTTATCCTTGGGCATGAAAGACACATGTGCCGTGAAGCCGTCGATCCCGCCGCCGTGAGTAAGCATCGGGTGTCCGTGGTAGGCGTTGATCGACCAACCCATCCCGTACAGCGAGTAGAAGAACTCATCATAGCGCAGACTTTTCGAGGCAATCATCTGTGGGGAATGTATTTCACCAAGATTGCCCTCGGATATGATCTGCTTTTCTCCGAACTTCCCCTTATTCAGGTTGAGAAGAAGCCAGTTGG
>CAYGBF010000417.1:0-2169 GCA_964348035.1 uncultured Eubacteriales bacterium
GCAGCCTCGGCAGGGAATTCGACCCCACTGTAGCGGATTGTGGGCGACAGGGCACCGCTAACTCCCCATCTAGCACGGTCTTTTTTTTTCGTCCTAAACCACGGCTATCCCACCCTAGAAACACTCTTCGCTCCTAAGGCAGGCCCAGAAAAAAGCCTATCCTTTAACAAGGTTTTTGTCAATACGCTGATTCAGCTGATTGACGCCAGGAGAGGCACTTGCTATCATGAAGGTGGAGTTCAACATGTTTTTCTGGGATTACACATTCTTCCTTCTGATCCCGCCGCTCATACTAGCCTTGTACGCCCAGCAAAAAGTCAGGAGCACGTACAAACAATTCAGCACCAAGAAGGCCGTATCCCGTATTTCAGGCGCCGATCTAGCCAGCCGGATCCTACAGGCCAGCGGGGCCAAGGTGAAAGTGGAAAAAACACCAGGACAATTATCGGATCATTATGACCCCAGAAAGAGAGTCCTCCGCCTCTCGGAGGGAGTTTACGGAAGCAGTTCCATAGCGGCCCTCGGGATTGCCGCCCATGAAACAGGACATGCTCTCCAGCATCAACAAGGTTACGCCCCTCTTCAACTGCGGAACGCCATCTATCCGATCGCCAGCTTCGGGTCTTCCCTAGCCTTCCCGCTGTTCTTTATCGGATTTATCTTCAGCCGACAAGGACCGAGCGTACTAATGGATATCGGAATTCTCCTTTTTGCCGGAGCGGTGGCTTTCAGCCTCCTGACCCTGCCTGTTGAATTCAATGCCTCTAACCGCGCCCTCGTCCTGCTGCGCGAGGGGGGTTATCTCAAAGCCGATGAATTGTCCCAAGCACGCAAGGTCCTCTCAGCGGCTGCTTTGACCTATGTGGCAGCCACAGCCATGGCCGCGATGCAGCTTCTGCGCCTCCTCCTTCTCAGGGGTTCCAGACGGTAACTTCTCCCCTATCTGCTGTCAAATCCTTATTTGCTTTTCTATGTTCTCATTTTTTCTTGACAGGCCCTGGAGCGAGTGATAAATAAAACTTTCATCAAATACAAGGAGAGAGGCATGAAAGACAAACTTAATTCGCTAAAGAGCATGACCAGTCTCATCATTATCGTCCTGTTTCCCGTTATTCTCGGAGCTCAAACTCCTCCCGAGGACTTTCTCGGACATAAAGTCGGCGAGGACCGAAAATTGGCCGACTACGGCCAGATACAAGCTTATTTCCACAAACTGGACCAGGAATCCGGAAAAATCAAGGTCATGACGATCGGTGAATCGACCCTGAAAAAACCGATGATCATGGCCGTCATAACCGCAGAAGAAAACATGACCAAGCTCGATACATACCGGAACATCACCAAGAAACTGAGGGATGCCCGAGGTCTATCATCAGAAGATGCTAAGAGGCTGGCCAAAGAAGGCAAAGTTATCCTGCTCATTACCTGCAATATCCACGCCACTGAAATCGCCGCGGCTCAGATGTCCATGGAGCTTGCCTACAAATTGGTCACGGGAAAGACGCCGTTTGATGCCGATAAGATTCTCCAGGATGTCATCCTTCTGCTCGTTCCGACGTCAAACCCTGACGGAGAACAGATGGTGGTCGATTGGTACCGGAAATATGTCGGAACAAAATACGAAGGAGGCCGGATGCCTTGGCTGTACCAGCATTATGCCGGCCATGACAATAATCGTGATTGGTTCATGTTTAACCTGTCTGAGACGAAGGCTGTGACCAAGGTCTTGTACCACGACTGGATCCCTCAAATCCACATCGATGAACATCAAATGGGATCCACCAGAGCTCGTCTCTTCGTCCCCCCCTTCATGGATCCCCCTGTACCGAACGTCCATCCTCTCCTCTGGCGCGGGGTCAACCTCTGTGGGTCCAACATGGCCTATGATCTCCAGAAGAACGGGTTTAAGGGAGTCGTCCATGGCCGAAGTTACACGGGATGGTGGATAGGCGCCTGTGATGATACATCCTGGCTTCACAACACCATCGGCATTCTAAGCGAAATGGCCTCTGTCAGGGTTGCTACTCCCATCTACATCGACCCAACAGAACTGCCCAAATCATACGCCGAGAAGCGGATGAACTTCCCGGACCCATGGCCAGGAGGTTGGTGGAGGCTGCGTCATCTTGTGGATTATGAATTAACACTCTCTTTGAGTCTCATCAAGAC
>CAYGBF010000418.1:0-2423 GCA_964348035.1 uncultured Eubacteriales bacterium
AAGGGATGGATGAGGTTTTAAAGGAAGAATGTGTAGTCATAGGCGCACACATGGATCATCTCGGGATCACTCCCTCGGGGGAGGTGATGAACGGAGCCAACGATAACGCCTCGGGAACAGCCGTAGTCATGGAAATAGCCCGCATCATGAAGATAAATAAATTTCAACCGAAGAGGACCGTGATTTTTGTTCTCTGGGCGGGTGAAGAGCAGGGACTTCTTGGTTCGTATTATTATGTTGATCATCCTGTTATCCCTATCCACAAGACAGTGGCCAACCTTAATCTGGATATGGTTGGACAGGGTCATGGCAAGTTATTTTTCCGTGGTGTTAACTACGGAACCAGAATTTGGGACCTTCTTAAGGAAAGACTTCCCCAGGACATCCTAAAAACAGTTCAGCCCGGCCCGGGCAGCCCGAGAAGCTCGGATCATGCCCCGTTCATGAGAAAAGGGATTCCGGCCTACTTCATCCAGACTCGACCGTACATCAAGCTGCACCAGAGTCGGGATGATAGCGATTTGATCAGCCCCGCTATGTTGAAGAAGACGGGCGAATTCGTCCAGGCCGCGATTGAAGTATTGGCTTCCGAGCCGGGTGATATCATCGAACCGCTGAGGGAAGAAACTTTTAACCTCGAGTATCAGACTTTGATCGATTTCAAAGTTTCTCCTTTAGACAGCATCATCCAGAATCACCAGCCAGTCGAGGATTCTCATGTCGATCTTCAGCTCTGTGTGATAGATGAAGAAGAGAGCCTCGAAGGAGATGAGCTCAGGATGGAAATCCTGAACAAGATCCTAGTGGCGCCCGAAAAAATCAAGAAGGCCAAGGGGCTGAGATTGCATTCTTCCGGAAGATTCAGGGGGAATGTCCCAGGAAGAACCACACTCATGGCCGGACTCAAAGGCGTCCGTTCTCTGGCTGATAATCCCAGATGGGCTCGGGTGCTGGCCAGCCAGGGAATTTTCTTTGTCCTCATCGAAACTCCTTCCTTTTTCTTCAGTGAAGAAGGCCTGAGTAAGGAGGGGAAGGCGATGATCAAGGCCTTGAATCAGAGCGGGATCCTGATGTGTGTCCCCGGGCTTGATACCGTGCGAGCGAAGATCCTTCTTCGAGCTGCCAAAAAACCATTGATTCTCTTCTCAGAGGACATGCCGGAGACGGAAGTGCTGGAGCTTATCAAGAAGACCGGTTCTGCTTTGGGACTCGTCCTCGGCCGAGATGTGATACCTTCGGCCTACGTACAAAAACTTGATCAAATCAAGGTGCTCATAGGCACCGAGAATCTATGCCTTGTCAACGAGTCCAGCTTATCGGATGAGGTCGGAAAAACACAGACACTCCTGTTGATTTCAGAGATACTGAAAGCTGAATACGAAAGAACAGATCTGTCCAATCTTTTTTCGAGGACTTTTTTAAGGATTCTCAGAGAGGTCAGAGAGGAAGAAAGCACCAATCCGCATGCTTACATTTACCATTGATCAGAAACAGTCCAATTTTTACAGATAACAATAAAGGAGGAGGGCGATAAGAGAGCTGGTCTTTTCTGGGATCTGCCTTCTGTTGTTCGTCCTGTATTTATACCGAGATCGTGTCCTTATCGACCGTAAAGTCTGCTCCATCCCTCTCCGGATCTGTGTGACGGGAACACGGGGAAAATCGAGTGTCACTCGGCTCATCTATTCCCTGTTGAGAGAGGGAGGCCAAAGAGTTCTGGCTAAGACGACAGGCTCCCGGGCCGTGATTCTGTATCCCGATGGTCGCGAGGAAGAAGTCGGACGCAGGGGGCTGCCCACAGTCTTGGAACAGAAGTCTATCCTGCGGTTGGGCGAGTCCTTGCCGATCGATGCCTTGGTTTCAGAAATGATGAGTATTCGGCCCGAGACGGGCACCGTGGAATCACTCCAGATCCTGAAACCTCATATCCTGGTCGTCACCAACGTCCGTCTCGACCATCTGGCCGAGATGGGACCCACCAGAGAGCAGATAGCTCGGGGTTTTGCCGCCTCCATACCCAGGAGAGGAACGCTGATTGTGGCCGAGGATGAATTCCTGCCTGTTTTTAAAAAGGCGGCGGCTCGGTTGGAAACTGAGGTCATCCCCGTCTCGAAGGATTCCTTGAATGATCCTTCCCTAGTCGATCGGAAATCTTTATCTTTTGATTGGAAAGAAAATGCGCTTCTCGCTTTGGCTGTGGCGGAGTTTCTGAAGTTGGATAAAAACCTCTCTCTGCGAGGAATCGAGAAGGCGCCGCCAGATTTGGGAAATCTCAAAATGTGGAGGATGGACATAGACTCTCCGCCCTGTCACCTTGAATGTGTGAGCTGCTTTGCCGCCAACGATCCCGAATCAACACGCCTTGTTTTATCAAAACTTAAAGCGATGAAGAGAATCGAAGGGATGATGTGGATTGGGCTTCT
>CAYGBF010000419.1:0-2718 GCA_964348035.1 uncultured Eubacteriales bacterium
GAAGTTTGTCAACCAGGGAACCGTCGCCTGGGAACAGCTGAAAGACAGGATCGAATGGGGAGTCCGCTTCTTAGATAATGTCATAGAGGTCAACAAATACCCGCTGCCCCAGATCAAAGACATGACCTTCGCCAACAGGAAAATCGGACTCGGGATCATGGGATTTGCCGACTTCTTGATCCAACTCGGCATTCCGTACACGAGCGAGAAAGCTGTGGAAACGGCCGAAGAGTTGATGTCTTTTTTCCATCAGGAATCTCTCCAAGCCTCGGCGGCTCTGGCCGAGGAGAGGGGCGTTTTTCCCAACTTTGATCGATCCGATCACGCCAAAACAAAAGATCACAGGTTGCGCAATGCCACCGTTAACACCGTCGCTCCGACAGGAACGATCAGTATTGTTGCCGGCTGCTCGAGCGGGATCGAGCCGCTGTTCGCCCTGAGTTTTGTTCGGAACGTTCTGTCGGGGATAAAGCTGTTTGAAATCCATCCTCACTTCGAACGAGAACTCCATAAGAGGGGTTTGTATTCGAGAGAACTGATGGCTAAAATCGGACAGCAAGGTTCTCTCCGAGACATCGATGAACTTCCCGCTGAATTGAAGGATGTTTTCGTCACTTCCTTCGATGTCTTGCCCGAGCAACACCTCAAGATCCAGGCTGCTTTTCAGAGACACACGGATAACTCCGTCTCCAAGACCATAAACTTGCCCTCGGATGCTACGGTAGAAGATGTAAGAAATGTCTATCTCCTGGCCCACGAATTGAAGTGCAAGGGAATAACGATTTATCGATACGGAACCAAGAGAGAACAAGTGCTGTCTTTTGATTCCCGCTCCGGGAAGGAGAGACGGGAGGAGATGGGTTTTATCTCAGCGGCTGCCGAATTTTCGGGGGGGTGTCCTTCCGGACTGTGTCCTTTTTAGAGGAGGAATAGGGTGAGCAGGTCCAGGGATCGGGTCAGAGAGATCATTCGCGTACTGCGGCGGGAATATCCCCGGAGCCGGACAGCTCTCAGGTTTGAAACGCCCCTCCAAATTCTCGTGGCCACGATCCTTTCCGCCCAATGTACGGACGAGAAAGTCAACGAAATCACGCCTTCTCTGTTCCGGAAATACCCGAAAGTGCAGGACTTTGCCCGAGCCGACCAGACGGTCCTGGAAGAGGAGATCCGCCCGACAGGATTTTTCAGGAATAAGGCTAAAAGCATTATCGGTACCAGCCAGAAAATCGTAGCTGATTTTAACGGCCAGGTCCCGGACACCATGAAAGACTTAATCACCCTTCCTGGCGTGGCTCGGAAGACCGCCAACATCGTTCTCTCCAGCGGCTACAAGAAGTCTGAAGGGATTGCGGTCGATACCCATGTCAAGCGGTTGTCGCAGAGATTGGGTTTGAGTCGGGAGAAAAATCCGGATAAAATAGAACAAGATCTTCTGAATGTTGTTCCCAGGAAGGATTGGCTGGATTTCAATTACATGCTGGTAAACCACGGCCGCAGAGTCTGCCAGGCCCGCAAGCCGCAATGTCCCTCGTGTCAGCTCAGGCCGCTGTGCCCGTCAGTTGCGGAGTTTTTCCCTGATCTAGAGAGGAATCCCTAAACATGATCTTGAGGAGTTCAACTATAACCCCCCGTCATCAGACCGGGATATTTACTGACAGGCATCAAGTTCTCGTATGATCAAAGAAGCCATGCTCTACAGCTCTCTCCCTGACGGTAAAGTCTCTTGTTCTCTCTGTCATCATCGCTGTCAAATAGCTGAGACAAAATTCGGTATCTGTGGGGTGAGACAGAATAGAGAGGGAACACTCTTTACTCATGTATACGGCGATGTCATAGCCGCTCATGTGGACCCGATCGAAAAAAAACCTCTGTATCATTTCCTTCCCGGGACAACCTCCTTTTCCATAGCCACGACCGGCTGTAACTTCCAGTGCCCGTACTGTCAAAACTGGCAGATTTCCCAGAGCCGGAAGCGGGACAGGAAGGATGAGTCTGGGTATCGATTGCCGCCCGATGAGGTCATCCATCAGGCTCAATCCCATGGTTGTCGTAGTATTTCCTACACCTACACAGAGCCCACGATTTTTTTTGAGTACGCCTTCGATTCGGCCCGATTGGCCAAAAAAAAAGGCTTGGCCAATGTTTTTGTCACCAACGGCTTCATGACCCCAGAGGCATTGGAAGCCATCCATCCCTACCTGGATGCCTGTAACGTCGACCTCAAGTCTTTCCGGGAAGAATTCTACGAAGATTTTTGTCGAGCCCGCCTGGAGCCTGTCCTGGACTCCATCCGGCTGATGAAGAAGATGGACATCTGGGTCGAACTGACAACCCTGATTATCCCGGATCAGAATGATAGCGAGGAGGAGTTGACTCTGATCGCGCGGTTCATCCGTGATCTCGATCCCGATATTCCTTGGCATATCAGCCGTTTTCACCCCGATTATAAGTACACAGAAGCTCGACCTACGCCCGTCCAAACCCTCCGAAAGGCCTTCGAGATAGGCCAAAAGGAAGGCCTTCATCACGTCTATGTCGGGAATGTGATGGGAGTCGCCGAGGATACTCTCTGTCCCCATTGTCAGACGGTGCTCATTCCCCGACAGGGCTTTTTTATCGGGGCCGTTAACCTCAAAGGTTCCAACTGTCCTTCCTGCGGTGCCTCGATCGCTGGAGTCTTTTAAAAAATTGGGGTCAGACTTTGAAAACTTGAGTTAT
>CAYGBF010000420.1:0-2490 GCA_964348035.1 uncultured Eubacteriales bacterium
TCCGCAGGATTGCCAAGAACTTTACAAGCTCGCCGAATTCCCCGTAAATCTAAGCGATCACCGTTCAAAAGTCAAACATTCAACGAGCCGTTGCCCAAAAAATATAAATTCGCGCTCAGAGCTCGTTTTTCCGCTCTCCCGAGACTTCTCCATTTGAACTTTGGGCTTTGACATTTTTTGCCTCCAACCTCCAACTTCTTCCCCTTCAGACCGCAGCACTGTTTAATGTTTGCTCCAGGGATATGGGCAACAGCTCCTACAAGGGCTGACGATTACCTCTGTGGCTTAATGATTTTGATGGGGTGCCACACGATCTCTTAGAATAACCAATTTGGTATGGATTTTGCGTAACATATTGAGATGATTAAGCACTATCTTTCTCGAAAAAAATGAACCCTGTCAGTATACCTGAAAAATATCCATTTTTCGTGCTATTACTCTCCCTGTTCTTTGCCTTTTTTGCGCTTGCAGGAGCATGCTTGATTTTTTCTGGGACAAACCTGGGCGAAAAATGGCCGGCTGTGATCACTATTTTGGTAGTAGTTTCCGTGCTTCTGTACATGGACCTTCTCGTCAGGAGAAACCGAAACCTTGCAACAAAGCAGAATCGTGCTCGGGGCAACAACTGGAAAAAGAGGGAATTTCGCCATCGGAGATAGGGATCTCTCAATCGACATATTGGGCGAAATCCGAATATGGTGTCATAAAGATCGGAGGTATTTCCATTGACCCGTGAGCTGACTATCGAGATAGCCAATCATCCAATCTCCCTGGAATTAGAGGGTGATACCTTTTTGCATCCCATAAGCGAAGTGTACCATCGGTTCTTTTCCCATAGGGATCCCGAATTCCGCCTGAGGATCTATCCCGACGATACCCTGCCGATTCAAGAAGAGTTATCCGTCGGTTTGGACTTCTCCAATGGAGAGGTAAGGATCGTTGATGACCACCTCATAGGTTCATTGGATTTGAGGAACAACGCAGGCGAGGTCCGGATAAGCCCGGTATGGTTTATCCCTTCCTTGGCCACCTTTATCAGGAACATGTTTACCTTGATCTTAGTCATCCAAGATAAAGGGCTGGTGCTCCATGCCTTAGGCGTCCTAAAAGATGGGGAAGTGTACGTCTTCCTCGGACCCTCTGGAAGCGGAAAGACCACCGTTGCACAATTTTCCCCCGAATATGTTATCCTGAGCGACGATATTGTGTTTGTAAAGCCCTCTGGGGGCTTCTATGCGGTTTTCCCTACACCATGCTGGGGAGACATGCAGCGGGGGGATCGGGAGAACAGGGGATACCCATTGAGAATGGTCTTCAAGCTCGTAAAAGATGGCGAGGTCTATTTGAAGCCATACAGCATGACACAGGGGATATCGGAGATGTTTACCGTTCCCCACATTCCACCAAACTCATTGCCGTTAGGGGATTTGTTGAATCGCTACCGCAGGCTCCTCATGAAGGTGTCCTGTTTTGAGATGCACTTTACCAGGGATGGACGGTTTTGGAAGGTCATTGATGGGGAATGTATGGGTTTATAGCATCGAAGGAGGGTTAGGGCCCATGGAGATTGGAAGAAGAGGGAGAAAATACGAAAAACCGAGAGTCATCTATCGGAAGAAGATGGAAACGTTGGCGGCGGTATGTGATTCGGCGAGAACTCCTACTAAAATCTGTCGGAAGAGTAAACCTTTTTGTCAAAAGACACGGGCATGAGGAACGCTTGAGATTTATGGATAGGATAAGATAATAAAGGGCTAATACAAGATCTGAGATTGGAAAGTAATCCAGCTCTCGGAAACGAGGGCTTTTTTGTTGCCCACCACAGTGAAGTGTTCTAGGTCTCCTTTTCCTCTTTTCGATAGTAGTAATAGTGGCTGTAGTAGCGGTAGTAGTGGCGTTTCAGGTCTATGGCGTTGAGGACGACACCGATCAGGGGAGCCTTGGTCAGCTGGAGCTGTTTTTTGGCCTCTAGGATGGATTTCCGATTCGTGGTGTCGGAGCGGACAACCAAGATGACTCCGTCCACCAGGGTGGGTGAAAGGGACGTATGGGCAGCTCCCAGGACAGGGGAGGAGTCGATGATCAACAGGTCGAAGTCCTCCTTGAGGGTTTTGATGAGCTCATTGATGCGTTTGGAGCCCATCAGTTCAACGGGGTTAGGGGGGATCTTTCCGCACGGGCTAATAAAGAAGCCCGGGATATCGGTCTCGACGACCGAGCGAGAGGCGATGCCTTTCAGAAGGGGTGAGGAAAAGCCCGAGCCAAGCCCATTGAAAAAGCCCTTCTCTTGGGCGATCTCCCCGATATATGATTCTATCTTTAGCTCATCGAGTTCGACAAACCGAAAGCTCGGATGCTTGAGGAGAAGGAGCTCTTGGAGGCTTTCCTCCATCCGGCTCCTCATGCATTCCTTGAGCTGATCCCGGCTCACAAGGCCTAGATTCATGAGCAGCTCTCCCAGGGGCTGGCCGGTGGATTCATGGATGCGAA
>CAYGBF010000421.1:0-10686 GCA_964348035.1 uncultured Eubacteriales bacterium
TATAAATCGATCGTCAAGAAGTCAAAGAGCTGGAAATAAAAGTAAAAAAGAAGCGCGTTAGATTCAGCGGGAAGTGGAAGATCGCGAAAATCCTGAAGAAGAAATAAAGCCGTCGAAAAAACTGAATTTTACCTCTTTTTTCTGATTTTCTCTGTCAGTTCTCTTTTAAAATCAGGATTGACCTTCAGTCCTAAGCTTTCAGCCTCTTTCAGATATTTTAAGGCCGAATCATATTTTTTCAGGTTGAAACAAACGACGGCGAGATTGTTCAGAGCGTTGGCAAATTTCGGGTTGAACTCGATCGCCTTTTCGTAATGAGCTTCAGATTCAGAAAAAAGATTTCTTTTAAAATAAAAATTCCCGAGATTAAAGTAAGCTTCTGGATAATCGGGTTTCAGCTTCAGAGCTTTTAGAAACTCCTCTCGAGCCTCTTCCCTCTCATTTCTTTCGTATAAAATCCCCAAAAGATTGTACGGTTCAGGAAGATCAGGGTTGATACGCATGGCCTTCCGACAGGTTGTTTCCGCTTCTCTTAGCATTTCTTTCTGATAATAGGCATAGCTCAAGACAGAATAAGCATGCGCATAATCGGGTTTTATCTCGATGGCTCTCTGAGACTTCTCGATGGCTTCCTCTGTTATTCCTTTGATTAAGTAGGCCGAAGCCAGGTTGGAGTAAGCCTTGTGATAATCGGGCTTTAACCGAAGGGCCTCTTTGAATTTTTTTATGGCTGTATCTATAAATCCTTGGATAATATACACTCGTCCTAAGTTATAATGAGCTTTCCAGTATCCGGGATTCAATTCTAGCGCTCTTGTGTACTCCCGGATGGCCTTTTCAAGCATTTTTTTGTGCATGTAAATGCTGCCGAGATTGTTGTGCACTCCAGGAAGCCCCGGGTCAATCTGAGCGGCTAGCCGAGAAACAGCTTCAGCTTCCTCAAATTCTTTTTTAATGAGAAGCGCCGCTCCTAAAGTCGAGAGTCCTTCAGCCAATTTCGGATATAAGGCTAAGGCTTTACGGCATTCGACGATGGCCTGATCCACCAAGTTCTTCTCGAGATAGGCAAAACCTAAATTCGAATAGGCTTTGGCGAAATTAGGATTGAGCTCGATGGCCTTCTGGTATGATCGTACGGCTTCATCGATTAAACCTTTCTTCATCAAGGCAATTCCTAGATTGTATTGAACCTCGGCGAGATCAGGACGCACCCCAAGAATCTTTTGATATTCTCCGATCGCCTGGTCAACCCGTCCACTTTTTCGATAAGCAATTCCCAAGAGGTTATGTATTTCCTTCAGGTTGGGATTTATTTCCAGAGCTTCCTTGCATTCTTTGATGGTCGAATCATAATCTTGCCTCTCTAATTGGATTTGAGCTAAATACATGTTCACATCTGGTTCCTGTCGATTTAATCGCTTCCGCTCTTTGTAGAGAGAAACGGCTTCATCGAGCTTGTCCTTTGGCAGAGGAAAAATATAGGGATTAAAACTTCGGTGTTTATTTAACTGAATAATCTTTGATGTAAAAGTGTCGAATTCACTTCCAGGCCTTTTGACATCCATTATCGAGCCCTTTTCCTTGATGTCGGCCGCACCGAATAGATGGCAAAATTCATGTTTCAAGGTTGATCTCATGGCCTCTTCAATCTTGAATTTTTGCACGACGACATAACCATGACGATAGGAGGCAACCCCGAATAAATCATACCTAACAAGACGTTGAGACGTAAAACCGACCACAACATCACATCCTGCTTTGTCTATTTTTTTCCGCAGATCACTCAGCAGAGTAAGCATAGAGCTTGTGGCATTTTCAGAAAACCAGGCTTCGGTCTTCTTTATCCTGAACCGAATCTCGAAGCGCCTTTCGAAATCCTGAGAGGAATCTGCAACCAATCTTTTTATGATAAATTGCCACTGTTTTTGACTCCTGAATTCCTCATCAGCGGCTATTTTCAGGTCCACCGTCCGGAATGTCTGACCAAAGGAAGGAACTGCCGCCAGCCCAACAAAGAAAAGACACAAGACGCTGATCCATCTTTTCCGCTGTAATGAATTATCCCTTTGTCGACAAATCTTCCTGGACATTCTAACTTCATTATAGCACAGGCCTCTGCTCTCCAGGCTGGATCTTTGAAACGGGAACCGCAAGTATCGTCTTGACTTTCCAGGCCCATGCCGTTAGATAAAGATGTCTCGCATGATAAAAAATCCGATAGGAGGTACCGATGAGAGTTATGAAGGTCACGGTTTTTTGTCTACTCAGTCTAGTTTTCCTGGCGGCTGCCACAGCCGGAGACGAAACCACTTTTTTCCAGGAAGAGCAAGCCTCGAAGCCTTCGAAATTGGGCGTCCTCTGGACGAGTGGGGATCGGGATGTGGCTTTGAACATGGTCTTCATGTACACCTATAATGCTAAAAAATTCGGTTGGTGGGATGAGATACGGTTTATCGTCTGGGGTTCTTCCTCGAAGCTTCTCTCTGTCGACCTCGAGCTGCAGCGGGAAATCAAAAAAATGAAAGAGGTTGGAATAGAACTCGTCGCCTGCAAGGCCTGTGCCGACCGCTACGGTGTCTCTGAAAAACTGGAGGATTTGGGGATCCTTGTCAAATACATGGGCCAACCCCTGACCAAAATGCTCAAAACAGACTGGGTGGTCCTGACGTTCTAACCCAGGCCGAGTTTCTGGTGAGCCGTCGCTCCTAATCCCTGGACAAGAACAATCTATCCATTGGGGCCCGGTGCCCTTATTCCATAAAAAAAAGAGGAGGACCGGAGTCCTCCTCTTTAGGACGAAGATATACCTAAGGAATTATCTCTTTTCCAGGTTAACGTCGCCGCTGAACGTGGACAGGGAGACAACAGCTCCGCCACCGTTGACAGTACCTGTTATCTTATTCTTGCTGAATTTTCCGCTGACACTGATCTCGAAATCGGTCTCGATGTCTCCGCTGAATGTCTTGGCTTCAATATCAAAAGCGGAATTCGAAGGAAGGAACATCTCGATATCTCCGCTGTGTGACTTCAGCTCATACTTACTCGCGACCTCTAGGCTTCCTTGGTAGGTGATGGAGCCGCTCAGGATCTTGGCTTTGATGAATTTTGCTCCTGAAACACCGGTCATTTCTATATCGCCGCTGACAGTTTCTGCTTCGAGGGAGCCGTTCAACTGTTCAATAGTGATATCTCCAGAAACCGTTTTCAGATACGCATCGCCGGTGATGCTTTGGAGATCTAAATCTCCGCTGACAGACTGGCAATCCAAGCCCTGACTGGCTTTCATGACTTCAATATCTCCACTCACCACATCCACTTCGACCGATCCCCCTATATTCTCTAAAATCGCATCTCCGCTCACAGATTTGATCTTTACGGCAGCCTGGGCGGGTATGAACAGATCGAAATCGATGGATACATTCAGACCCTTGATCGACGTTTCAGGATAATCGGCCTCGACCCTGAGGAGTTTTCCTTCTTCAAGGACCACAATTTTCACTTTGGCCGCGTTTTTTTTGGCTTTATCGATCGTGTCGGCTCGCGAGGTTTTCAGCGCTTCGATCTTGACTTCTGCCCTATCCCATGTCTTAACTTCCACATCGCCGGAAACATTCTTGACGCTGACTTTTCCATCCCTAGCCAGGGATACTGTCTTATCAAATCCCTCCTCATACTTCTCTTTTGCGGCTGGTCCGGCAGGGGTGAATCCCACCAAGAAAATCATGAGGATAAAAATGGCTGCTGGTACTAAAACTTTTTTACATTTCATAGTATACCTCCTTTTCTGAGTTATAAAATTTTATCCGCTTCCCTCTCTTCGGAAGATGCGGACTTTATGGCGACCATCTGCCCCAGCAATTCTATTTTTTTACTGTAAGCAAAGAGCAGATAGTTGCGGACATCAATATTGCTCGGATCTCTGAAGGCCGCTCTCTGGCAGGCCTCGATCGAGAAATCTATGATATCGAGATGCGCCTTGAGGACTATGGCCACCTCAGGTCTCAGACCTTCTTTCTGAGAGGCGAATGCTTCCGCAAGCGCCTTACTGGCCTGCTGGTAGTGTCGCTCAGCTTCCTCCAGCTTGGATATTGTGTACTGAGCATTATTCTTAGCTCTCAGCAGATCAAAGTCTTTCCAGTACCGGATCCCTAGGGTCACGGCTCCGATCGCGATGGCCAGAATCAGGACGGTGCTGAGAGCGTATTTCAAAGCGGATTGACCAAAAACGAGGTCAAGCCACCGCTTTCTTCCGAAGGGCAGTGTCTGGGCGGATTCAGTTTCGGTCTCCAGCCTGGCCTTGATCCTGAGCCAGCTCTGGGAAGATGGTTCATGATCCTCGAGTTTTTGTGCTTTCTCGACAATCCCTTCGAGTTCTTCTAACAACCTCTGACAATCTGAACAAACTTTGAGATGCTGTTTTAGATCAGACCTTTTCTTGGTGTTAAGGTTGTCATCGATATAATCACTGACCAATCGTCTGGCTCTTGAGCATTTCATTTTTCTCTCCCTTAAAATGCCTGTCGACTCTTGAGATATTCCCGGAGCCTCATCCTCGCCTTGAAAAGCTGGGATTTGGATGTCCCGACCGAACACCCCAGTATTCGGGCTATCTCACGATGTTTAAACCCCTGAACATCATGAAGGAGAAAAACACTCTTCAGCTTTTTGGGGAGGCTTTTAATCGCCTCATCGAGGGGTTCTTTCATCTCTCTCTGATGGACATCTAGGTTATCTGCTTTGATCGTTCTTTCCACCCTTTCCAGTGGAATCGTCTTCTTGGCTTGACTCTTCCTGTTGCGCAGATAGCTGTAACAGGTGTTGATAACGATGCGGTAAGCCCACCCGGCAAAACTCTTGTCACTCTGGACATGCTGAAGATTAGAGAAGATTTTTAGAAAACTGTCCTGCAGAAGATCCTCAGAAGCCTCGAGATTGTAGGTGTGACGGTAGATCAGGCTGAAAAAAGATCTCTTGTATCTTTCATACATAGCTTCTTGGGCTTCGACATCACCTTCCCGACAGCGTTTGATTAAATCGTTGAGGAGAGATTCTCCCCGGTCATCCTTTTCTTCTGAGTGCATGGCGAGTCCGTCTCCGACTGAGCGCATTTTAACACAAGACTTAACTCCATAGCTATTGAGCAGGTTGAACGTCGGGACCACAGCTACATAGATCATCTAGTTTTATCTCCTTAACTGTATAGATGAGGAACAGGGTCAAAAGGTTGCTTTCTTGATGGAAAAAAATGGGGGAATTATTGGTTTTTGGGAAAAGATTTAAAGGCTTTTTTCACTCCCCTGGAAATCTATATGTTCCAGCGGTAGGATACCTTAATGAGGAAGATATTGTCTCCAGGGGCGGTCAACAGATCTCCCAGGTCTCGTCTCAGGTTGAGATCTCCAGGATGGGAATAGTCCTGTCGGCTCTGGGTCCAAACAAAATACAGGATAGAACCCGGAAAATACTCCCAGCGCAAGACCATGGTGCCGCGCAGAGACTTGACGTTGAAATCGGGGTCACCGAAAGAAAAGGATGAAGCCGGACCTGGTCCATCCGGGTCGACGGTGTATTCCTCGTCGCTGTAGAGTATCGTGGATGGTTCTTCACCGAAGACGTTGAAATCATAGCTCTTTGGCCGGGCGAGTTCTTTGAACCGGTTGTACGAGCCGACACCGATAAACGGCTGCAGGTAGAGTTGAAGAGTTAATTTCGGCGTGAACGTCCAGTTCAGTCGAATTGTGCTGGATAGGATTCGTTGATAAAGCCTGCCGAATATGTAACGCGTTCCGAACGTTTCAGGCATCAACGGGTCGTCCACTCGAGTCACCCATTGAGCTTTCGTTCTCCGGATATAGAAACTCGGACCGACTGAAAAACTGATGTTGCTTTTCGGTTTCCACCGTATAGACAATCCACCATTCCAGGAATGGCCCTCGGAAGGCCTTCGATAAGTTCCTGCGTAAGCGGAAACGACGACTGCCTTACGGCTATCACTAGTGAGATGAAAATTAATTTGGTAACCACTCGGAATCTGAACCAGCGGTCCGCCTCTTGTCATCCTGTTGCTGATGGTCTTGGGGTTATAAGCTAAAAGAGTATTAAAGCTCCAGTAATTCAAGAATTGGCCCTCTATAATGCCCAAATACCCGTCCCAGATTTTATTGCCGCCAAAATCATAATTGCGGAAAGGGCCGCCGAACAGATAACAACTGCGGGTGACCTTTCCAGGGTGCGGCCAGCTGTATCCGAGAAGAAGGTGAGCATTGAAAATATCAGAGCTTCCGTGTTGAAACCCGATATCATTAGGATCAAAACCAGGCGAAAGAGCGCCGACCGCCGAGTTAAACAAGAATCGGCCTTTCTGTTTGTTCACACTCAGCCTACCGCCCCAACCGACAAGAGATGTCGCCAACTCATCCAACTCTACATGGGTGGCATCCGGCCTCTGAAAATAATGAAGAGAGGATTTTTGGAGCCTGAGGATAGCCTCCCGACTTCCCGCAACCCGAGTTCCGCCCAACCAACCGTTGATAACCCAAGTTTTGTTCTTATCGATGAACGTCCAACCATCGAAGGCCATAGAAAAGGCATTATCGTTCAAGAAATCCTTAAAACCGTCATTCCTCAGGTCTCTGACGACAGAAGTCATCATGAAACCCACCCCCTGTTTCCCTTCGTTGAATTCCTTCTGAGCCCGAAGCACTCCATAATAGGAAAAAGGCTCCACTTCTACGTGAAAACGTTCTCCTGAAGAATCGATCTCAGCATACTCTCTGGCGGTTAAGGCGTTGATGACGCCGATATTCCAGTCCTTTCCGACTTTACCCGTCAGTTTGAAAGCCCCCAATATGGTTGTCCTCTCGGGAAAATTCGCATACCCATCCCTCGAAACAGAACCTTGTGGCGAGCGGCCGATCCGCCGGCTGTAGAAAAAGCTGGGGGCACTCCAGCGGATGTTGGCCTGACTGGTGGCTCCGCCATGACCGAACTGAGAAAAAATGGTCGAGCCTTCGATAAAAAACGGCCTCTTCTCCTGAAAATAGGACTCAAAGGCACTGAGGTTGATGACAGCCGGGTCCACTTCGACCTGACCAAAATCAGGATTCACGGTTAAGTCCAGGGTAAGGTTGGTTTTTAACCCGACTTTGAGGTCGAACCCAGCATCTCCTAAATACTGCTGTCCTGTCTCGAAGGGATTCCCCTGCTCTTCAGCGCTGTATTGGGCTTGACCGACAGTGTACGGAAGAAACTCGATATGGCGTCCAGGATGAATATCCCTTATGCCAACGAGTTTGGCAAACCGTGAGACATAGCCGCTGTCTTCTTTGGGCACCCAGACGAAACTGACTCTTTCGTTTCTTCGCTTAATGACCCGACGAAAATTGACGCCCCAGATGTACTCGTCTTTGGTCGAAAACCGCAGCTGATTATACGGAATCCTGAGTTCGACCGTCCATCCTCGATCATCGATGTGGGTCTTCGATTCCCAGACACCATCCCAGGTCGTATCATCCCATTCATCGTTAAACAGGGACCAGTCCACGATAGACCCGGCTGGATTAACCGCGAATTGGAATCCGGTTCTGCGGTCATAATAGGGATCGACAGCGAAGATGAACCAATCCGAGTCCACAAAATCATCCCGACGCCCTAAACGGCTCGTGATCGCTCCGGGGTCGGAATCATGCAGGCGGGCAGCGACATAGAGAGCTTTCTCATCATAAGCCACCCAAACTTCAGTCTTCTCGGTCGGCGTTTCTCCGTCGTGGGGATCTGACTGGGTGAAGTCGCTGTATCCTTTACCATTCCAGACATCCTCATCCAAAATCCCATCGACGTTGATGTCACCATTGGCTCTGACGGCTTCTACGATTTTCTGTTCAGGAATCTTTTCTTTTTTAATCTCAGGTTTGGTTTCTTGAGCTGATAATAAAAGAGGAAAAACCAGAATAAGTATAATGGCTATTTTTCTAGACATGTATCTCATCCTTCTGAGAAGAATTAACATCGATGTCAACTCTTCACTATTCATTCATACGAAAAAAACCACAAAAAGGATGTCTCTTCGTATAATACGTCGTTTTCAGGCCTTCCGTTATTACTCTCAAAACCAAGTCCGTTATCCACCCTTGTCTTATAATACTCTCGAAAGAGGCTTTTTGTTGCAGGGAAGAAGACACGGAGGACTTTCTTGCTACCTTGTCCAGGCGTAGCCGAGCTTAACGAAAAAGGTTCTATCCGCTTGAGTGATATCGATTCCGGTCATACCCATGTAGTTATCCGAGTAACCGAGGAAGAGCACTGTCTGCGGATTGAGCTTGTAAGAAAACAAGAATTGGGTGAAGATGGTTTGGGTCTTTCGGGAAACGGGGAAAATATACAGCTCCGGATTCCGGGATACATCCAAATACTGGACGATGGCCCGGACAAAAGCCCTGACATTAAAATTGTAAATCAGGCGGATTTGGCTTAAGTTGGCCATAAAAATTTTATTCCCTTCAAATCCTAGCCTTTCGAAAGCATGACGCAGAGTTATGTTGACATGACGACCGAGGCTCAATTCCGCAAACGGAAAAATTCTTAAGGCGGTGCCCTGCCTGGCATTGCTATAATCAACGCTTCCCCCATATTCTCCGTACAGATTGAAATGCAGTCCGCCGGCTGGTTTAATCTCGGCAAAAAGGCCTATCCTATCCAAGTCATAAGTCGTTCCCATAAAAAATTCTTTGTTATGGACAAAAAGGCCCTGGACAGTTGACTGTAATGGACCAACGAAATAGCTGTACAGAGTGATCTCCTGGTCCGTCAATTGGCCGCCATGATCATATGTGGTCATGCCGTTCATTCCCAAGCCAATCTGGGTGTAAAAGTCTCCATTTTTTCCCCAGAACCTGCGTTCGAACATCCCTCGAGCCCGTCGGATATCAACCCGGGGAATGTAGCCGTAATCCCCCCGGAACTCAGGCGACAAATCCTCGTAGGTAGTACCATAGGACCAATTTCGACTTCTATGTAAAAATTCTGCCCTAAAAGCGTCTCCTCCGAAAGAATCCAGACTCTGTCTAAAAACACGGGAAACATCCTCCGCATATTTTGTTTCTGAATGAAGGTATTGAAAGCGTATTGTTTTTGTCCTGGAGAGCCGGAAGAACCCGTCAAGCCCGGCCACATGGTTGTAATAGTCATCTGCCGTCCGGCCTGTATAAAGAATCCCCAAGGTGGAGGTTTGGCCGACATCCCTCCGGTACCGGAACACGCCGCTCATCACGTCCTGATCGATCGAGGTCGATGTCGACCCCTGATTCGAGGGAAACAAGAGATTGTTGATCTTGTCGTAGGCTGTGAAAAGACCGATCGCATTCCTGCCGATTTTTCCCGTGAGTTTTAGTCCTCCGTCAGGGTCAGCGACCGTCCGGGTGAAGACAGCCTCAAAAGGCGTCAGAAAAAAATCTGCGCCCTCGAGGAAGAAGGGCCTCTTCTCCGGAAATCGGATGGCGAACCGTGTGTTCACCTCCAGCTGGGCGACATCGGCTTCGACCTGGGAAAAATCAGGATTAGCCGTGGCGTTGAGGATCAGGTTGGGAGTTATGCCCCAGCGGGCCGTCAATCCCGGTTCAGGATCGATCTTGCCTCTTCCCATCGATCCCTCAGGAAAGTCTTCCCGTCTATCTGTGCGGACAGAAGTCAGCGTCGGGTCGAGCTCCACGTTCAATCCTGGAGATATGCCTTGAAGGCCGATGATTTTATTCTCCTGGCAGAGGATGCATTGAATATTGAGGTCAATCCTGTGCGAAGAAATTCGATGCCTGATACTACGGGGATAAGAACGCGAAGCCCCAAACCCCCAAGTCTGTACCTCGGATGTTTGTGGAAATCGAAGCTGATGGAACGGTATGGCAATCTCAACCGCATAGCCCCAGGAGGTGATTTTCCCAGCCGATTTCCAGATAGCATCCCATGAAAAATCCTCGTATCCCTCGGATTCGCTGAAGTTCGCATCGGCCTGAACACCCAGAGGATTGACTCTGAACTGGAAGCCTCTTCTCTCATCGTTGAACGTGTCGACAAGAATGTAGACATGGTCATCCTGGATGAGAGTATCGGTTGCATCCCGGTCCATCAGATGGGCTCGAATCTTGGCTGGCTCTGGATCGTAACACCGGAAGGCCACATAAAAGTTGTCTTTGTTATACGTAACCAGGCAGTCTGTTTTCACAGGAGGAGGCACGTTGTTTCCTGGAAGCCATTCATAAGGGAGGTCGATGACGGCCGCGTCCTCCCAAGCCTTCTCATCCAGGGTACCGTCTACTTTTATCTTGGAGGTAGCAGATGTTATCGTGTAATGTTTGGCTGGTGGTGCTTGCTTTGGTTTTTCTTGTTCTTGACTTTCTGGATTATCTCCTATACTCGCCCCAATGGCATTGATTGAAAGCACACACACACAAATCAAGAACAAACTCAAAACAAGAAGGATTGAAGCCGAGGATCTAAAGAATCTGAATAATCTCAATGAACTCTCTCCATCAATAATTCTCTTTTTGTCACTACTTAATAAGTACGGGCAAAACAGAATTTTGGTTCCTAAAATTTATAATAAGGGGGAGAGGTTTCAAAAATTAACGGGCGGCAGGTGCGGGAACAGGCTACTGCGCGAATCCAGCCTGTCCATGCGTAGGCGGGAAACTA